>JANLYK010000267.1:0-2225 GCA_031365595.1 Chloroflexota bacterium
CGAAGGCGCGGTACTCACCCCCACCCTTCAGGTGGAGGTACTTGGTGATCGCCGCCGTCAGGCTCGTCTTGCCATGGTCGATGTGGCCGATCGTGCCGATGTTGACGTGCGGCTTATTGCGCTCGAACTTCTTCTTGGCCATCGTGTTGCTCCCTGGCTCCTGCCCCGCGGGGCGCCTAGACCTTCGACTTCTGAACGAGCTCCGAGGCCAGGCTGGCCGGGACCTCGGCGTAGTGACTGAACTCCATCGACGACGTCGCCCGGCCCTGGCTCATCGAGCGCAGGTCGGTGACGTAGCCGAACATCTGGGCCAGCGGAACGAACGCCCGGACGACCTGGGTCGACCCGCGCGATTCCATTCCCTCGATCTGGCCCCGACGGCTGTTGAGGTCGCCGATCACGTCGCCCATGAACTCCTCGGGCATCGTGACCTCGTTCCGCATGATGGGCTCGAGGATCGCCGGGTCCGCCTTGCTGAAGGCGTCCTTGACGGCCATCGAGCCTGCGATCTTGAACGCCATCTCCGACGAGTCGACCTCGTGGTACGAGCCGTCGAAGAGGGTCGCCTTGACGTCGACGACGGGGAACCCGGCATAGATGCCCGTGGCGAGCGTCTCGCGGATCCCGGCGTCGACCGACTTGATGTACTCACGCGGGATCGTGCCGCCGACGATCTTGTCGACGAACTCGTAGCCCTTGCCCTTCTCGGCCGGCTCGAGCTTGATGATCGCGTGACCGTACTGGCCCTTGCCGCCGGTCTGGCGGATGAAGCGCCCGTTGCCTTCGGCGGCGCGCCGGATCGTCTCGCGGTAGGAGACCTGCGGCTTGCCGATGTTGGCCGCGACCTTGAACTCGCGGATCATCCGGTCGACCAGGACGTCGAGGTGCAGCTCGCCCATCCCGGCGATCAGGGTCTCCGACGACTCCGGGTCGGTGTGGACCCGGAACGTCGGGTCCTCCTCGGCCAGGCGCTGCAGGGCGATCGCGAGCTTGTCCTGGTCGGCCTTGGTCTTCGGCTCGATCTTGACCTCGATGACCGGCTCCGGGAAGGTCATCGACTCGAGGATGACCACGTGGTCCGGATCGGTCAGGGTGTCGCCGGTGAAGGTGTCCTTGAGCCCGACCGCGGCGGCGATGTCGCCGGCGTAGACCTGCTCGATCTCCTCGCGGTGATTGGCGTGCATCTGGAGGATGCGCCCGATCCGCTCGCGCTTGTCCTTGACCGGGTTGTAGACGTACGAGCCGGCCTTGAGCGTGCCCGAGTAGACCCGGAAGAATGCGAGCTTCCCGACGAACGGGTCGGCGGCAATCTTGAACGCGAGGGCGCTGAACGGCTCGGAGTCGCTGGGGGTCCGGATGACCTCGGCGCCGGTCTTCGGGTCGAGCCCGATCATCGGCGGGACATCGAGCGGCGACGGGAGGTAGTCGACGACCGCGTCGAGCATCTTCTGGACGCCCTTGTTGCGGAGCGCCGAGCCGGTCAGGACCGGGATGATCTTCGTGGTCAGGGTGCCAAGGCGCAGGCCGCGCTTGATCTCGGCGACCGTCAGCTCCTCGCCCTCGAGGTACTTGTGGGTCAGCTCGTCGTCGATCTCGGCGACGGCCTCGATCATCGTGTGGCGATGCTTGTCGGCCTCGGCCCGGAGCGACTCAGGGATGTCCACGATGTCGAAGGTGTTGCCCTGATCGTCGTGGTAGTAGTACGCCTTCATCTCGACGAGATCGACGATCCCCTCGAACCGGTCTTCCTGACCGATCGGGATCTGGATCGGCACGGCGTTCGCGCCGAGGCGGTCCTTGATCGACTCGACGCCGCGCCAGAAGTCGGCGCCGGTCCGGTCGAGCTTGTTGATGAAGCAGAAACGCGGCACGCCGTAGCGGTCGGCCTGGCGCCAGACCGTCTCGGACTGGGGCTCGACGCCGGCCACGCCGTCGAACACGACGACCGCGCCGTCGAGGACGCGGAGGCTCCGCTCGACCTCGACCGTGAAGTCCACGTGCCCGGGCGTATCGATGATGTTGATGCGATGATCGCCCCAGAACGCCGTCGTCGCAGCCGCGGTGATCGTGATCCCGCGCTCCTGCTCCTGGGGCATCCAGTCCATCGTCGCGGCGCCTTCATGCACCTCACCGATCTTGTAGATCTTCTTCGTGTAGAAGAGGATCCGCTCGGTGACGGTCGTCTTGCCCGCGTCGATATGGGCGATGATTCCGATGTTCCGCGT
>JANLYK010000271.1:0-4635 GCA_031365595.1 Chloroflexota bacterium
TACCGCTCGGGCGGCGCCGAGATCTACATCGTGGACGGCGGCGACTACGGCGAGTTCGATGTGCCCGCCGTCCGCGACTTCATTCGCATCTTCGCCCCGCGTCGAGGCGAGATCGTGGTCGACACCGAGGCGCTCGACCTCACGCCGCCGAAGCGTCGGCGAGCCGCCGACGATCCCGAGCGGCCGCGCGCGCCGCGTCGCAAGGCGGGGCCGCGTCCGAAGAAGCCGGCCCCGGCGCCCGACGCTGTCGCCGGGCCTGACGACGCCGAGCGACCTAACCCGTTCGACATTCTCGCCGACTGACCGGCGGATCGCCCGCGCCATGCCGCTCGAGATCGACGTCCTGACCCTGTTCCCGGAGATGATCTCCGGACCGCTCGACGCGAGCATTCCAGGCCGGATCCAGGAACGCGGGATCGCCACGATTCGGACCCACGACCTGCGCCAGTGGGGGATCGGGCGGCATCGGAGCGTGGACGACGCCCCGTACGGTGGCGGCGCGGGAATGGTCATGCGCCCAGAACCGATCGCCGACGGGATCGACGCGCTGCGCCGCGCAGGTTCGCTCGTGATCCTGCTCGACCCGGCCGGCGAGGTCTTCTCGCAGGGCCGCGCCCACGATCTCGCCGGGCGTTCGCACCTCGTGTTCGTCTGCGCCCGCTACGAGGGTGTCGACGACCGGATCCGGACGCTCGTCGACCTCGAGCTCTCCATCGGCGACTACGTGCTGACGGGTGGCGAGCTCCCGGCCCTGGTCGTGATCGACTCGGTGATCCGGCTCCTGCCGGGTGCCATCGACGATCTCTCGACCACTGAGGAGTCGTTTGCGGCCGGGCTGCTCGAGTACCCCCAGTACACGCGACCGCCTTCGTTCCGCGGGCTGGACGTGCCATCGATCCTGACGTCCGGCGATCATGGCGCCGTCGCTCGCTGGCGCGAGGAGCAGGCCCGAGCGCGGACGGCGGAGCGTCGGCCGGACCTGCCGCTGCCGCCCGACCCCGAGCCCCGCAAGGCGCGCCGCCGGTAGGGTGCGCGGCCGCCGCCGCCGCCCGCGACTCGTCTAACGAATCTCACACGGACGTTAGGCGGCGGCGAGTTGTCTAGTGTCCTGTTCGACGATCATCTGGCAAGAACCACGCGCGGATCCACGTTTGATCTTCGCGTTCGACTCTCGCACGACTTGAAGAACGTCCGCCCGGGATTCATCTGACAAGAACTCGGTGCCGCCCCGGACCTATAAACGCGCGTCGGGCCGACGGGACCGCGGCGCACCAGGACATCTCCTCGGTGGGGCGTCCGGGCGCCCGGTCGCACGCGGTCCCCGTGCTATACTCCGCCGCCGGCCGACTGGTTCGGCCCTTCCTGATGCCCAACCCGCAGTTTCGGCTGCCGACGCATGAAACAAGGAACGCCGAAGTGAACGTCCTCGACGAGATCGTTTCCGATCAGCTCCGCACCGACCTTCCCGAGCTCGCCTCCGGTGACACCGTCAAGGTGTCGGCAAAGGTCGTCGAGGGCAACCGCGAGCGGATCCAGGTCTTCGAGGGCATCGTGATGCGCCTCCGCGGCGGCGGGATCACCCGTTCGATCACGGTCCGCCGGATCGCGAGCGGCGTCGGCGTCGAGCGCACATTCAAGATCAACAGCCCACGGATCGAGAAGATCGAGGTCGTCCGCCACGGCCAGGTCCGACGCGCTCAGCTGTACTTCCTGCGCGACCGCGTCGGCAAGGCTGCGACCCTCCGCGAGCGGCGCACCGCCCGCTGACCGCGGCTTCGCCTCGCGCGCCCGCCCGATGGCCCCGGCCCGTGCTGGGGTCGTTCGATTCAGGTGCTACGTCCCCGCACGGAAACTCGAGGTTCTTGCGTGCCACTCATCGGTGACCCATGCTCTCGAGGTGAGTCGCGAAGCACGCTCGAACGCTTCCTGGTCGCTTGATCTGCCCGAAGGCCGGCATGACGTCGCCGTGGAGTACGGGTACTGGCTCGGGAAGGCGGTCGTCCGCGTCGACGGACGGGTCGTGAGTCGGAGTCGTCCGCTTTTGGCGATGTCCGTAGACATGGGCGTTGACCTACCGATCGAGGTGGCCGGCCACGCGGTCGTTGTATCGGTTCGACCGATCACCACCGCCCGAGTCGTCGTGACCGGCTACCGTTTCGGGCTCAGCGTCGACGGAGCGCCAGCGCTTGGAACTGAGCCAGTTCCGGCGGTTCGGCCAGGGTCGAACTGGTTGGGGCGCGGCTGGACATCGGATGGTCGGCGATGGATCGAGACGTTGTCCTGGGCGACTACAGGTGGAGCCATCATCGGACTCGGCCAGCGTGGCGAGAATCCAGTCGCCATCCTCTACCTTGGTGCGCCTGCTGCCTGCTCCTTCATCACGCGGCGAACAACTCTGTCCACTCATCAGATGGGTCTGGCCTGCGTCGCAATCGTGGTTCTCTGGACCCTCGCCATCGCCGCGCTCGGAACCCTTGTTCGCTAGACAATCCCATCGGGCCCCGCCGGCATCGTCCGACTCGAGCGGCTACCCTGACCTTCGATGGCCGTGATTGTCCCGACCCTGCGTCATGAGCGCCGCCTCTGGAACGACGGCCTGACCCGGGTCGCCGGGGTCGACGAGGTCGGCGTCGCGCCGACCTGTGGCGCGGTCGTGGCGGCGGCCGTGATCATGAAGCCCGGCTGTCACCGGATCCCGGGCGTGCGCGACTCGAAGACCCTGTCGATGGCCCAGCGCGAGCGGCTTGCGCCGATCATCCGCCAGCGGGCCGTGGCCGTCGGCGTCGGTGCCGCGTCGGTCCGCGAGATCGACCAGCTGAACATCTACCACGCGACCCACCTCGCGATGCGCCGCGCGATTGCGCGGCTCGGTGGTCACGAGCACGTGATGGTCGACGGCAATCGGATCGCCGGCTTCGAGCATCTCGTCGGGCCGTACTCGAACATCGTCGATGGCGACGCCAAGGTCTACTCGATCGCGTGTGCGTCGGTCGTGGCCAAGGTCATCCGTGACCGGATGATGACGCTCCTCGCGGCGCGCTACCCAGGCTATGGCTGGGAGCACAACCAGGGCTACGCAACCCTCGACCACCGCACGGCGATCCGGGCGCTGGGCCTCACGCCGTTCCATCGCCGCTCGTTCCTCGCCCTCCAGAGGACGCTCGCCGGCGACCAGCTCGCGTTCGACATGTTCGGCGACCCGGCCGCTTCGCCCGACACCCACGAGCTCCTCGACCGCGAGCTCGTCCCGGTCATGGCCGACGACGCGATGCTCGACGCGGCGGATCTTGCGCTGCTGGAGTCCGTCGCCGGTTGATCGCGCGATAAGCGGCGCGGTCCAGCATGGCGGCATGCGGACCGACGCTCAGACCCGCGGTGATCAGGCCGAGTCGGCCGTGGCCGCCCGACTCGTCGCGGACGGCTGGACGATTCTCGGGCGGAACGTCCGGGCCGGGCGAGGCGAGCTGGATATCGTGGCCGTCGATGCCGGCCCGCCCGCTCAACTCGTGATCGTCGAAGTCCGCTGGCGGGGGTCGCGCGGATTCGGCTTAGCCGAGGAAACGATCGACCATCGAAAGCGCCTGCATCTACGCACGGCCATCGGGCGGCTGCTCGCGGACGGCTTGCTGGACGGGGCGGCCCTGCCGGGCCTGCCGCTGCGCGTGGATGTCGTCGTGGTCGAGCCGCCCGCCCGCGCCGGCGAGCTACTCCGAATCCGTCATCACCGGGGCATCCCCCTCTGAGGCCACCGGCGGGACGCCGAAGTTGTTCACCTAGTTCTGGTGGGACTGCAACAGCGGGAATCCGGGCGCCACGTGGGCGCGACGAACTCCGCTCACGCTCGAACTGGGCTCGTTGACGCGCGGATCGGGACGCGCGGGCGTCGAAAGGCGCCTTATGAGTCCCTCCAAGACTCCCTGAGCAAGTTCCGCGCTGTGCCGCGCCGCGCCGTGCGGTGCCTCACCAAACCGCGCCGCGCCTCACCAAACCGCGCCGCGCCGCGCCGGGCTGACTCGCCTGCTGGGTCACAATCCACCCCAGCGAGCGCGGCCACGTCACGGATCCGACCGGGCCGAGCGTGGAGATCATGGATCTGACTCAGCAGCCGAGTCACGGGCGCGCGAGCCGGCCACGAGGGCCCGGAACGGACCCCGTGCTACACTCCGCGCGGCTCCGGGACCGCCGAAGCCACGACCCCACCCGCGCCGCGGCGAATGCCAGAGCGACGGAGATCACACGCGGACCGTTCCGACCGGGACGGTGCCGGACCAGCTCACCCGCGGCGACGCGGCGGCAGCGGCCCGGAGACCCGGCGACAGAAGTCCGCGGAGGAACACACCGACAGGAGGCCTCTCCCCGTGCCGAACGTTTCCATGCGACAGCTGCTCGAAGCCGGCGTCCACTTCGGGCATCAGACCCGGCGCTGGAACCCCAAGATGAAGCCCTTCATCTTCGCCGAGCGCAACGGCATCCACATCATCGACCTCGCCCAGACGGTCAAGCACCTCGAGTCGAGCCTCGACTTCGTCCGCGACACCGTCGCCCGCGGCGAGTACGTCCTGTTCGTCGGCACGAAGAAGCAGGCCCAGGAGCCGATCGCCCAGGAGGCGACCCGGGCCGGCCAGCCGTTCGTGA
>JANLYK010000275.1:0-1643 GCA_031365595.1 Chloroflexota bacterium
GCTCGCGGTCGGCGGTGCCGTCCGCGTTGACGACGTGACTCTTCGCCGTCAGGCCGTCTGTGTTGTTGTCCCACATCCAGTAGGCGATCCGCAACCCGTCGGGCGACCAGCTCGCGCCGGCGAGATCGAAGCCGGGGTTCATCTTGACGATCTCGCTCCGCTGGTTCGTCGCACGATCGAAGATGAACAGGCCCGCGTCGGCGCCTCGGCCGATAAACAGAACCTCGCGACCGTCGGGCGGCCGGTAGGTTGGTTCGACGGCCAGCATGCCGACGTCGAGGTCGTTGGCGCCGCTGCCGTTGGTCCTGGCGATTGTGATCCCCGAGGCGGTGGCGATCAGGAGCTCCCGCCCGTCAGGCGAGAACTTGTACCGCTCCCAGCTTCGGCCGGTATCGGCGGCGGCGAGGCTGACGGGGGTAGGCGTCACCAGCGTGAGTCCGCTTCCATCGGATCGGGCAACGTAGATCTGGCTGCGGCCACCTCCCGCGATCCGCGCGAACGCAAGATGGGTACCGTCGAGCGAGAAACGCGGCCCGAAGTCCGTCTCGGGGCCTGTGATGACCGCGGTGGCCGTGCCCGACATGGCATCCGCGGTGTAGATGTCGCCGCCGGCGTCGTAGGCTATTAGGCCATTCCGTGCCGGGCCGAACGGGGCCGGGACGTGCTGCTGGCTGCCCACGTAGACGATTGCGGCCGCGAGGACAGCCAGGAGGACCACGGTCGCGAGGGCGATGGACCGCCATGGCAGGCGTGGCACGAGGAGCGGCTGACGAACGATGTCAACCATCGGGAGCCACCTTTCCGGGAACGTCCAGGCCGGCCGTTGCCGGATCGTCGCGCTAGTGGCCAGGACATCGTCGATGTAGTCCGGATATGGCCCCGTAGCGAGATCGCCGAGGATCTCGGGCAGGTCGCGCGTGAGCCGACTTTCGGTCGTCATGCGATCTGCCCTCCCGCGATGGACGGGGTCGCAATCGGTTCGGCCTCGATCGCGACTCGCATCGCGACCAACGCGCGATGCAGCCGGGACTTGACCGTTCCGAGCGGGATCGAGAGGGTCGCCGAGACGTCCGTCAACGGCAGCCCCATGTAGTAGTGCAAGACGACGATCGCGCGGCCTTGCTCGTCGAGCTCGCGGAGGACTTGGTCCACGAGCTGCCGATCGGCGTGAGCGACCGAGCTGTCCGGCAGAGCCGGCTGGTGAAGCGGCGTGAGCTCGACCTCGATGACCCGGCGGCGTCTGTGGCGGGCCAGGTCGAGGCAGGCGTTGACGGTGAGGCGATAGAGCCAGGCATCGAACCGGTCGGGATCTCGAAGCTTCTGGAGATCTCGCCAGGCTCGGATCAGCCCCTCCTGGACCGCATCGCGTGCGAGCTCCGGGTCCTGGAGGATGAGGCGAGCGGCCTGGTCCAGCCGCACGACGGCGGCGCGAGCAAGCTCGGCGAAGGCGTCATGATCGCCTCCCCTCGCCCGCTCCACGAGCCCTCGCTGGTCCACGGTCGCCTCGCGCATCGGACACGGCCATGGAGGTCGTGCCTCATATCCTATGGCGACGTGATTCGTTTTTCGGTTCTTCCCGCGAATCGGAAGGCCCCGGCAGGTGACGATATCGGAAGCCGAATGCGGGGCGATTCGACCAAGAC
>JANLYK010000301.1:0-3316 GCA_031365595.1 Chloroflexota bacterium
GCGGCGAGGACGGTTCCCGCGCCGGCTCCGGCCCGGGTCCGCGGAGGGGCAATGGGCGCGGTCGGGGTCGCAGGCGCGGTCTCGAACCAGCGCTCGGGGGTTGGCTCCGGGTCGACCCAGCGCGCTCGGGACCAGTCCGTCCGAGGTTCCGGTGCGGGCGAGAACGAGGTGGCCTCCGCATCTGCCGGTTGGGCCGACGGAGCAACCGTGGCGGGGCTCGTGACCGGGGCCGGAGGCCACGCGTCGGCGTCGGACGGGCGCCATGGGTCGGTCGCGGGGGGCGGCCATGCCCCGCGATCATGCGGCTGGGTCTCGTCCCGCGGGTCGGTCGGCTGGTCGGTCATGGGGTCAGTCTCATCCTGGCAGGCGGCGGGACGGCTCGGTCCACGCGGCGAAGTGGGCTCCTCATCGTGCCCTAGCCTGGGGTCTCGCGGTTCAGGCCGGGCGCCTCGGCCGGTGAAGAATCCGCCATCTTCGGTGCGCCGGCGTCAGGTCCCGCCGCCGCCGCACGCGGCGCGGACGCGGTTTCGATCGGGGTCGTGCCGGCGATCGGGCCCGGTTCCCGTCGCGGATCCGCCGGGAGCGTCACCGTGAACGTGGTCCCGGCGCCGCGCCGGCTCGCGACCGCGACGGTTCCCCGGTGCATGTCCACGATGGAGTGAACGATGGCCAGGCCGAGGCCACTGCCGCTGCCACGCGCCTCGTTCGACAGTGAGCCGCGATAAAAGCGCTCGAAGATCCGGGGCAGCTCGGCGGGCTCGATCCCGACGCCGCTATCGACGACCTCGATGGTTGCTCCGCCGTCGTGCACCGGCGCGACCCGAACGCGGACGGAGCCGCCGGGCTCGGTGAACTTGATCGCATTGCCGACGAGGTTCGTCACGACCTGGCCGATCCGCTGGGGATCGTGGCGGAGCCGGATCGGTGCGTCGGCCGGTTCGAGCGACAGGGTCACGCCGCGTCGCCTGGCCGCCGGCCCGGCCTGCTCGATCGCGGTCTCGACCGCCGCCCGCAGGTCGTCCGGGCGGAGGTCGAGGAGCACGAGCCCGGAATCCAGCTTCGATAGCTCGAGCAGGTTCTGGGCGAGCCAGTCGAGGCGTTCGAGCTGGACCCGGCTGCTCTCGAGGAACTCGGCCCGGGCCGTTGGGTCGTCGCCTGCCCGCTCGGTCAGCAGCTCATTGAACGTGAGGAGGGCAGCAATGGGTGTCCGCAGCTCGTGCGACACGTCGGCCAGGAAGTCGCGGCTCCGATCGCGATCGCGGCGGATGATCTCAACGCTCTCCTCGAGCTGGTCGGCCATCGCGTTGAACTGGGTCGCGAGCTCCTGGAGCTCCGACGAACCGGCGCCGGTCTCGGACCGCGGAATTCGGCTCGTGAGGTCGCCTTCGGCAAGGGCCCGCGAGGCTTCCGTCAGCCGGCGCAGCGGGGTCGTGACCCGGAGGGCCATCGCGGCGGCCACGATCACCGCGATCCCGAGGGCCAGCGTGCCGACGGCGGCGGTCACGGTGGTGACGTTGTCGATCGCGGTCTGGCGGAACGTGTACGGGTTCGACAGCTGGACATGGATCACGAACGGCTGGGCGCTCCAGTCGGCCGTGACCTCGAGCGGCTCGGCCTTGAGGGTCTCCTTCGTCAGACCCGGCCGGCCGGGCGACGAAACGGCGATGTGGATGCGGCCATTCGATGCGGGCACGAACCCGATCGCGTCGCCGCTGCCGACGGTCGGCAGGCCGAGAACGATGTCCACGTCGGCCTCGGCGAAGTCGTCCGCGATCAGGCGGCCAAAGATCTCCGACGAGAGCGCTGCGACGACCGGTCGCGCGACCAGGTTGTCGGCGGTGACGACCGGCGCCTGACCCATGATCTGGTGGGCAAACGAGTCGACGACGGCGGCGACCCGCTCGGTCCGGGCGCGGAGCTCGACCTGCTGCTGCGAGCGGAACTCGTCGTCGAGGCGGTTCAGGACGAAGATCGTGACCAGGAACAGGCTCAGAGCCACGACGCCGGCAAAGCCGAGGGTCAGCCGGCCCTGGAGCGTCCGCGGGGTGAGCCTCCGGACCACCTTCGGGACGAGGCGCGGGCGTCGGACGTGAACGCGCCCGCGCGGTCGAGCCGCCGCCTTGGCCGGTGGCTCGTTCTGCGGGTCGCCCAGGCCTGGCGCGCCGTCCGTGACCGTGCCCGCGCTATCGCTCGGCGAAGGCGTAGCCGACGCCACGAACCGTCATCACGAAGGCGGGCACTGCCGGGTCGTCCTCGATCTTGTCGCGGAGATGGCTGACATGGACGTTGATCGTCTTCTCGTCCTGGTCGAGGGCCTCGTAGTCGCGGAGGAGCTCCAGGAGTTCGCTTCGTGTGTAAACACGGCCGGGCCGAGAGGCGAGGTGCCGCAGGATCTCGAACTCGGTCGGGGTCAGGCTGATCCGGCGGTCGCCGCGCTGCACCCGGCGCCGCTCCAGGTCGATCACGAGATCGCCGTGGCGGATGACCCGACCGCCGGCGGCATCGGAGAGATCGCCGTACGCCCGGCGCAGGAGGGCCTTGATCCGGCTCATCAGCTCGCGCAGCCCGAACGGCTTGGTCAGGTAGTCGTCGGCGCCGAGCTCGAGCCCGATCACCTTGTCGACCTCGTCGTCACGGGCCGTGAGCACGAGGACCGGCGCCTTGGAGCCCGACGCGCGAAGGCGACGGAGAACCTCGAATCCGTCCATGCCCGGCAGGCGCACGTCGAGCACGACGAGATCCGGGGCCTGGTTCGTGGCGAAGTCGAGGCCTTCCTCGCCGCTCTTCGCGACGGCGACCTGGTAACCCTCCTGCTGGAGGGCGTACTGGATCCCGCGGGCAACCGCGAACTCGTCCTCGACGATCAGGATGGTGGCGCTCATGGCCGCCCGACTGTACACCGGCCCGACCCCGGAGCGCGCTTGGCGGGTCAGCCCGGCGCGTGACGCTCGTGCAATGAGCGTAGGCGACGAGTTTGACGGCAGACCTGCCCGATTGGCTCACCCCATGAGCAGAGCCGGCCGATTCAGCCTCGATTCTTGCGCGGAGCTCGGATTCAGCGCGACATCGTGCTCGATACGCTCGTGGGATGCGCATCCCGGCCAGGAGCGGCCGCACAACGACGAACGCCGCGGCTCACGGGCGACGAATCCCCGAAGGTGGAATCGGCCGCTCTCGTGATAAGGTGTGCGCCGTTCCGGGCGCCCCGACAGCCCCGTCGGCGAGTCGCGCCCGTCCCGAGCCACACCACCGAGGATCCACCCGATGTCCACCGCCACGTCGAACCGCCTGAGCCTCGCGGCCGAGCCGCGCGAGC
>JANLYK010000374.1:0-7508 GCA_031365595.1 Chloroflexota bacterium
ATCAGCGGTGGCAACTTCCACGGCGAGCCGGTTGCGCTGGCCCTCGACTTCGCGAAGATCGCGATCGCCGAGCTCGGCGCGATCAGCGAGCGGCGCACCGCGCTGTTGCTCGATCCACACCTGAACGGCGGCCTGCCCGCATTCCTCGCTTCGTCGAGCGGCCTCGATTCGGGGTTGATGATCGTCCAGTACACGGCGGCCGCTCTGGCGTCGGAGAACAAGGTCCTCGCCCATCCGGCGTCGGTCGATTCGGTGCCGACGAGCGCGAACCAGGAGGATCACGTCTCGATGGGCCCGATCGCGGCCCGCCACGCCCGGACAGTTCTCGAGCACGTCGAGCGGATCGTGGCGATCGAGCTCCTGGTCGGGGCGGAGGCGCTCGATCAGCGCCTCGAGCTGATCGCTCGCGACGCCGCGGACGGCGCGTTGGGCGGCGCACCCGAGCCGGTCGGCACGATCAACGCCGTCGTGCCCGGCGCCGGCGTGGCCGGCGCGCACGACCGGATCCGGTCCGTCGTCGCCCCACAGGACGGAGACCGCGAGCCCGGGCCCGATCTTGTCGCCTTGACCCGACTCGTCCATGACGGCGGCCTGGTCCACCTCGTCGCGGATTGATGACGACGCGAATCCGGATCGTCGACGTGACCGATGCCGCCACGTTCGGCCTGATCCCCCCGTGCGCCGATCCGGGCTTCGACCATCGATCGTGCGACTACTGGGAGGATGCCGACCGCGGCTCGAAGGCCGCCCGACTCGCGTGGCTCGAGGCCGGCGCGGCGGTTCCAGCGGTCTCGCCCCGCCCCGGACCCGCCGAGAACCCATTCGCGCCGAGCCGCGCCGAGCCCGTGGTCAACCCATTCGCCCCGACACGCCGGTCCGCGGGGCCGGCCTTCAACCCCTTCGGCGACGATGACGACGACGAGCCGATCGTGAACCCGTTCGCGCCCGCCCCGCCCGCCCGCCCGCGCCTCGGCGCCGACGCCCCGCCCAAGCTCGGTCTGCTCGGCCGCGGTCTCGGGGTCTTCGGCAGCTACGCCAAGCTCGCCCTCGTCGACGACGTGGCCGTCGCGTACGCCCAGTTCGGGCCCCTGTCGGCCTATCCCCGCGCTCAACGCCTCCGTGAGCTGTATCCGCAACTGCCGGACGCCCCGCTGCCGGCCGTGATCACGTGCATCGCAACGACCCCCGCGGCGCGCGGCAACGGCCATGCCCAGCGGCTTATCCAGGCGGTCTGCGACGACCTCGCGGGGCGCGGGTTCGCGGCCGTCGAGGCCTACCCGGAGCGTGGGACACGGCCCGACGCGACAAGCGCGGCGACCCCCGAGTTCTGGCTCGATGCAGGGTTCGCGCTCGCGGTCGACGATGAGCGCTACCCCGTCGTGCGCCGCGAGTTCACCAGACGTTGGCCCCGGGCTCGACGGGCGCGCGACCCGGACCGGACGGGTGTACCGTCCGAACCTCAGCCACCACCGCGACGAGGGGATCGGCATGTCGATGATCCAGGCCCTGGGCAACGTCAGCAAGGTCCGCGGCGCTCTGATCTTCGTCGAGGATCCCGAGGCCGAGCTCGCGTTCTACCGCGACGTCATCGGCCTGCGCCTCCTGTACCGGACCCGGACCTTCCTGCGCTTCGACGCCACCCAGGGCACGAGCCTGTCGCTGATCTCCGGTGGGACGGCATCCACTGAGCCCAAGGACTATCGCAGGGGTGGCGTCGTCCCCGAGCTGATCGTTGACAACCTGGCCCTCGCGATCGGCCGTCTCGACAAGTCCGGCGTGCGCCACGAAGCGGTCGTCCGGACCGATTACGGCTCGTTCTGCTTCCTGTGGGACCCCGAGGGCAATCCGCTCCAGTTCTACGAATCGGCGTTCACCCGGCCCGAGGTCGACGTGGAACGGCTGCCCGGTTGAGCGGCCCTCGCCGGCGGATCGACGTGACGCTCGTGCTGACGGGAGTGCTCACGGGCGCGCTCGTCGGCTGCGGCGGCCCGCCACCCACCGCCGCGCCATCGACCCATCCCACGCCAGTGCCATCGTTCGCTCCCGCGAGTCCGGTTCCCACCGAGCCGCTGCTCCGCGCGAGCGTTGCCCCGACCGGCGTGGACCCGGACCCAAGACTGCTCGACCTGGTTCCGGCCTCCGCCGCGGGCGCCAGCCTGACCTACGACTCGGAGACGACCGCGTCGGTCGCGGCGGACCCGTCCCTCGCGAAGGACGTCAACTACCTGGCGATCGGCCTCGCCCGGCCAATCGGCGCCGGCCCTGACGACCCGAACCTCGCGATCGTCAACACCGTCCGCCTCCGTGATTCCGGCGCGTCGGACGACGCCTGGTTCCGCACCTGGCGCGACACCTACGACGCGGCCGCTTGCGCCCAGGCCGGCGGCGTCGCTCGTCGCGCGCAGACGGAGGTCGACACCTTGGTTGTCTTCGTCACGGCCTGCGCGAAGGGCGCCTTCACATATCACGTCCGAGTCGCCGATGGCGTCGTCGTGCTGTCGATCACCTCGATCGGCCCGGCCGACCTCGGTCGGTCGATCGTCGAGAAGCTGCATCGGTGACCGGCGCGCTCGGTAGGATCGTCGAATGACGAGCGGACCCCGACCCGTCCGGGCGCCCCGCGGCAGCGAGTTGACCTGCCGCGGCTGGCAGCAGGAAGCCGCCCTCCGGATGCTGATGAACAACCTCGATCCGGAGGTCGCCGAGAACCCCGATGCGCTCGTCGTCTACGGCGGGACGGGGCGGGCGGCCCGGAGCTGGGACGCATTCGATGCGATCGTCCGCGAGCTGCGCGCCCTGGCGGACGACGAGACGCTCCTCATCCAGTCCGGCAAGCCGGTCGCGGTCTTCCGGACCCATGAGTGGGCGCCCCGGGTGCTGATCGCGAACTCGAATCTGGTCGGCAAATGGGCGACCTGGGACGTGTTCCGCGACCTCGAGGCCAAGGGCCTGATGATGTACGGCCAGATGACCGCTGGGTCGTGGATCTACATCGGGACGCAGGGCATCCTCCAGGGCACGTACGAGACGTTCGCCGAGCTGGCCCGCCAGCATTTCGGCGGCTCGCTGGCCGGACGCATCGTCCTGACGGCCGGCCTCGGCGGGATGGGCGGCGCCCAGCCGCTGGCCGTGACGATGAACGAAGGCGTCTGCCTTGCGATCGAGGTCGATGAAACCAGAGCCCGGCGGCGGCTCGACATCGGCTATGTGGACCGGCTGACCGACTCCCCCGGTGACGCGCTGACGTGGGCCCGCGAGGCGGCCGCGGCCGGCCGGGCCGAGTCGATCGCGCTGATCGGGAACGCCGCCGAGATCGAGCCCGCGTGGGCTCGGGCCGGCGAGCGGTTCGACGTGGTCACCGACCAGACGTCGGCCCACGACGCGCTCGTCGGCTACGTGCCGGCCGAGATCTCCGTCCAGGATGCAGCCGGGCTCCGACGGACCCAGCCCGAGGAATACGTCCGGCGCTCGATGGCCGCGATGGCCGATCACGTCCGGGCGATGCTCGCGTTCAAGGACGCCGGTGCGGTCGTCTTCGACTACGGCAACAACCTCCGGGCGCAGGCCCAGACAGCGGGAGTCGCCAACGCCTTCGACTACCCGGGCTTCGTGCCGGCGTTCATTCGGCCTCAGTTCTGCGAGGGCCGCGGCCCGTTTCGCTGGGCCGCCCTGAGCGGCGACCCGGCCGACATCGCCCGGACCGACCAGGCGATCCTGGAGCTGTTTCCCGGGGACGAGGGCCTCCGCCGCTGGCTGACGCTGGCCAGGGAAAAGGTCCCGTTCCAGGGGTTGCCGGCCCGGATCTGCTGGCTGGGCTACGGGGAACGTGCCCGCGCCGGGGCCGCGTTCAACGCCCTCGTCGCGGCCGGCGAAGTGTCGGCGCCGATCGTCATCGGGCGGGATCACCTCGACGCGGGCTCGGTCGCGTCACCCAATCGCGAGACCGAGGCGATGGCCGACGGCTCCGACGCGGTCGCCGACTGGCCGCTGCTCAACGCCCTCGTCAACACCGCGGCCGGCGCGACGTGGGTCTCGATCCACCATGGCGGCGGGACGGGGATCGGGTACTCGCAGCACGCGGGCATGGTCGTGGTCGCCGACGGCACGGAACTGGCGGCGCGCAAGCTGGACCGGGTGCTGACGAGCGATCCGGGCATGGGCGTCGTTCGCCACGTGGACGCCGGCTACGAGCGGGCGATCGACGTCGCTCGCGAGCGCGGGGTCCGGATCCCGATGCTGGACCGCGCCTGAGGTTGCTCGTCAGACGCCAGCCGCCACGCCCGGGTCCTCGGTCGGGATCGTCTGGATCGAGCGGACCCTGGAGAAGAACACCGGCAGGAACGCGAACAGGCCGAGGATCGCCGAGATCCAGATGGTGGTCCGCACGTCGAGGACCTCGGACAGGCCCGCCCCGATCAACGATCCGATCGGGATCGTGCCCCACACCAGGAATCGCATCGTCGCGTTCATCCGGCCCAGGAAGTGCTCCGGGGTGATCGCCTGGCGCAGGCTGACCTGCGAGACGTTGTAGATGACGTTGTTGATGCTCGCAAAGAAGAATGCGACCGACAGGAAGACGAGGGCCACGTCCGGGGTCGCGAGCGGGATCAGCAGGTTGAGCGGCCCGAGCAGGAGGGAGGTGAGGACGATGGTCCGGCCGACGCCGAGACGGGCCTGGACCCGGCTCGCGATCAACGCTCCGATCAGCACCCCGGCTCCGCCGAGCCCGCCCATCGTGCCCACCGCGGCCGGCGACATCTGGAGCTCGCGATAGACATACACCGGGAAGATCGCCATTCCGATGTTGCCGAACAGGTTGGATGATGCGGTCGTCGCGGCGATGTTCCCGAGATATTCGTGGCCCAGGATGTAGCGCAGGCCGTCCATGATCTGGCGGCGCATCCCGCCCGCCGACGCGCCCGGGTCCACGGCGTCGGTCTGCGCAGCCCCAGCGGCCGCCGCTTCGACCGCGACCGACGCGCCGCCTGCCCGCCCAGCATCGGTGGCGCGCCGGCCCTTCTCGCGGATCCACAGGATCAGGCCCGCCGACCCGAGATAGCTGAGCGCGTCGAACAGGATCGCCACCGGTGCATGGACGAGGGCGACCATGCCGCCGCCGAAGGGCTGACCCAGGATCTGTGCCGAGGACTGGCTGATCTGGAGCTTCGAATTGCCTTCGACGAGCTCGTCGCGCTCGAGCATCGTCGGCAGGTACGACTGGTTCGCGACGTCGAAGAACACGGTCATCACCCCGATCCCGAACCCGACGACATAGAGTTGCCACATCGTCAAGGCGTCGAGGGCGTAGGCGATCGGGATCGACGCGAGGAGGACGGCCCGCCCGAGGTCGCCGACGACGAGGATCCGCTTCTTCGGGAACCGATCGACCCAGACGCCGGCCGGCAGGGTGAACAGGAGGAATGGCAGGAACTCGATCGTGGTCAGCAGGCCGACCTCGCCCGGCGACGCCTCGAGCAGGACGGCGGCGATGAACGGGATCGCGATCTGGCTGACCTGCGTCCCGAACAGGGAGATCGTGGCCGCGGACCACAGCTTCAGGTAGTTCGGATGGCGGAACAGGCTTCGGCGGGGCGTTGTCGGCGCGGCCAAGCGACACCTCGAGCGGGCTGGGACTGGTCGGTGTTAGCTTACGATCTAACACGCGTTAGTCAAGGCCGACTCACGTCGCGGCGAAGGGCGCGCCGTCGGTCGTCTCGTCGGGCCCAACCGTGGCACGATGCATGCCATGCCCGACCTGCCTCCGTCCCTCGCCGACCGGCTCGTCGAATCGGTCCCGAACGTGTCGGAGGGCCGGCGCCGCGATGTCGTCGAGCGCCTGGCGGCGGCGATCGTGTCCGTTCCGGGCGTTCACCTCCTCGACCGGACGAGCGACGCCAGCCACAACCGCTCGGTGTTCACCCTGGCCGGGCCGGCCGGTCCAGTCAGCGATTCGCTCGAGCGCCTGGTCGACGGCGCGATCCGCGAGATCGACATGGACGAGCACTGGGGCGAGCACCCCCGGATCGGCGCGGTCGACGTGATTCCGTTCGTGCCCTTGGCCGATACGACCATGGACGAGGCGGTGGAACTGGCCCGGCTGTTCGGCGCCCGGCTCGCGGACAACTACGAACTGCCGGTCTATCTCTACGCGCAGGCAGCCCGACGCGGCGACCGGATCAAGCTGGCCGATGTCCGCCGGGGCCAGTACGAGGGGCTCAAGGTCGAGATCGGCCAGAACGGGCGCGAGCCCGACCTCGGGCCGGCCCGGATGCACCCGTCGGCGGGCGCGGTGGCGGTCGGAGCTCGTCCGTTCCTGATCGCCTACAACATCAACCTCGCGAGCGACGACGCGGAGCTCGCGAAGCGGATCGCGCGGCGCGTCCGGGAGTCGGGCGGCGGACTGCCCAAGCTCCAGGCCAACGGCTTCTCCGTCGAGGAGCCCGAGCGCGGCGACCCGCTCCCGAGCCGCGCCCAGGTGTCGATGAACATCCTCGACTTCCGGACGACCCCGATCTGGCGCGTCTGGGAGACCGTCCGGGCCGAAGCCGCGGAGGACGGCATCGAGCTGTACGAGTCGGAGCTGATCGGGCTGGCCCCGCTGGCTGCCTTCCTCGACGTCGCCGACCATGTTGAGACGCCGCGCGACGCCCCGGTCGAGGAACGACTCGCGGCGGCGGCAGCATTCCTTCATCTGCGCGACTTCAGCCCGCTCCAGGCGCTCGAGCTCCGCCTCGAGGCTGCCCGCACGGCCGCCCCCGAGCCGGCGCCGCCGTGACCCTTCGGCTGATCGCCGGCGGCCGCGATGCGCCGAAACTACCCGGCCTCCTGGTCGTCGGAGCGGCCGAGATCGTGACGATGGCGGGCGGTCCGCGGATGGGTTCCGAGCAGGGGGCGATCGGCCGGCTGACCGCCGACGACGCGGGCGGTCCGGCGTCTGCAGACGCGCCGGTCATCGCGATCTGGGAAGGGCGGATCCTCGGCGTCGCTGGGCTCGCGGACCTCGATCGCGCCCTGGGCGCGGAGGGCTATCCGATCGAGCGCTTCGATCGCCTGGATGCGCTCGGCGGATCGGTCACGCCCGGCCTGATCGACCCGCATACCCACCTCCTGTTCGGCGGCAGCCGGGAAGGCGAGCTCGAGCTCCGCCAGGGTGGTGCGGCGTATCTCGACATCCTCGCCGCCGGCGGCGGAATCCTGTCGACGGTGGCGGCGACGCGCGCCGCGTCCAGCGAGGACCTCGCGGGTCACGGTCGGCGCTGGCTCGACGAGATGCTCGGGCACGGGGTCACGACGATCGAGGCCAAGTCCGGATATGGGCTCGACCTCCCGACCGAGCTGCGCCTGCTCGAGATCGCGTACCAGCTCGGCAAGGAGGGTCCGATCGACGTCGTCCCGACCTGGCTCGGGGCCCATGCCGTCCCGCCCGAGTTCCGCGGCCGGCCTGACGGCGCCGAGGCCTACGTCCGCCATCTGCTCGACGAACAGTTGCCCGGCGTCGCGGCCCAGGG
>JANLYK010000384.1:0-2696 GCA_031365595.1 Chloroflexota bacterium
AGCCCGAACCCCGGATCACGCGGGTAGTGGAGGGCGAACGGCTTCGCCTGCCCGAACGCGGTCACGAGCAGCGATCGCAGCTCCTGCTCGTCCTTGGGGCTGGCGATCACGAGGTTCGGGAGCTGGCGTTGGGCGGGCAGGGTGAACATCCCCTGGTGGCTCGTGCCGTCCTCCCCGACGAGCCCGGCCCGGTCGACCGCGATCAGGACCGGCTGGTCGTTCTGGCAGACGTCGTGGACCGTCTGGTCGAACGCGCGCTGGAGGAACGTCGAGTAGAGCGCGACGACGGGTCGCATCCCGCCCATCGCCAGCCCGGTCGCGAGTGCCACGGAGTGCTGCTCCGCGATCCCAACGTCAATGAATCGCTCGGGGAACTCGGCCTGGAACGTCGACAGGCCCGTCCCGGTCGGCATCCCGGCGGTGATCGCCACGATCCGCGGGTCGGTCCGGGCCTGCTCGATTAGCTGCTTGGCGAACACGGCGGTGTAGTTCGGGTTCTTGGCGGGCTTCGCGACCGCCGAGGCCGGGGCTGCGTCGTCGGCCATCGACTCGGTCGGCATCGTCCGCGGCGACTGCGCAGCCGCACCTGCCGTGGGCGCGGCCGGCGGAACCGCGATCGGCGGCAGAGCGGCGCCGTGGAAGCCGATCTGGTCGGCCTCGGCCGGTCGGAAGCCGCGGCCCTTCTGGGTTCGGACGTGGACCACGACCGGGCCCTTCAGCTCGAGCGCCTGCTGGAAGGTCGACAGGAGGGCCTTGAGGTCGTGGCCGGGAACGAGGCCGATGTACGTGATCCCGAGATCCTCGAAGAGCCGGCCGTCCTGGGCAAAGTTCACGACCGACGCGCGCAGGCGCTGGCTGAGCTCCTTGACGGTCGGGCCGACCCCCGGAATGCGCCCGACCAGCTCGTCGTAGGCGTTCTTGCTCGACTGCCAGGTCCCCGACAGCTTGATCTGGCTGAGGTACTTCGACAGGCCGCCGACCGTCGGGCTGATCGACATCTCGTTGTCGTTGAGCACGATCAGGAGCTGCGTCTTGCGCTGGCCGATGTCGTTGAGCGCCTCGAGGCTCAGGCCGCTCGTGATCGCCGCGTCCCCGACGACGACCGCGATCCGCTCGCCGCTCCGGCGCAGGTCACGGGCCGTCGCGAGGCCCTGCCCGATCGACAGGCCGGTGCCCGCGTGGCCGCCGTCGAACACGTCATGCTCGGACTCGCTGCGGCGCGGGAAGCCGCCCACGCCACCGATCGACCGGAGCGTTCCGAACCGCGCGAATCGGCCCGTCAGGAGCTTGTGCGGGTAGGCCTGGTGCCCGGTGTCCCAGACGATCCGGTCGCGCGGCGACTCGAGGAGTCGATGGAGCGCGATCGTCAGCTCGACGACGCCGAGGCTGCTGCCGAGATGCCCGCCGGTCGTGGCCACGGTGGCGATGATCGTCTGGCGGATCTCGGCGGCCAGCTGCTCGAGCTCGGCCTCCGTGAGGCGGCGCAGGTCGGCGGGGCCGGTCAGGCCGGGCAGGATCGATGGGGTCGGCACGCGGGTTCGGAGCTCCCTGGGGGTCGCTTACGGTGTGCGCGGATGGTCGCGCCTTCCGGGGATTCGTGCTGGGCGTTGCGCCGGATGGTTCTCATCAGGAACATGCACGGTCAACGTAGCACGTTTCCTGAGGGCCGGGACGGCGTAGGCTGTCGGCCCAGGTCACGCAGGAGTCCTTCGATGACGATCGATCCGTCCGTCGTGTCACGCGCCACGCTTCCGACCGGTGCCCTGCTGCCCGGCGATCCGGGCTACGACGAGGCCCGCATCTCGTTCAACGGGATGATCGACAGGCGGCCGGCCGCGATCGTGACGTGCGCTTCGACGGACGACGTGGTGGCCGCCGTCCGCGCCGCGCGTGCTGCCGGCCTGCCGATCGCGATCCGCGGCGGCGGGCACAGCGTCGCGGGTCACGGGCTGGCCGACGGAGCCCTCGTGGTCGACCTGCGCGGGATGCGCGCCGTGACCGTCGATCCCGAGCGGAAGGTCGCCCGTGCCGGCGGCGGCGCTCTGTGGGAGGACGTCGACCCGGCGACGGTGGCCCACGGTATGGCGACCACCGGCGGCACGTTCGGCGATACGGGGATCGGCGGCCTGACGCTGACCGGCGGGATCGGCTACCTCATGGGCACCCACGGGTTCACCTGCGACAACCTGGTCGCGGCCGAGGTGGTGACGGCCGACGGCGACGTGGTGACCGCCGGGCCCGATGGCGACCCGGAGCTGCTCTGGGCGCTCCGCGGCGGCGGTGGCAACTTCGGTGTCGTGACCGAGTTCGTGTACGCGATCCATCCTCTCGGCCTGCTCCAGATGGGCGGGATCTCGGTCCCCCTCCGCCACGCCCGAGAGGCGCTCGCTGCTGCCGACTCACTCGCGCGGACGGCCCCGCCCGAGGCGAATGTCTTCCTCGTCGGTCCGGCGTACGACCTGGTCGATGGCGCGCCGCCCGATCCCGGGACCGCGCCGCCGGTCGTCCGAATCGCCGTGGCATTCCAGGGTTCGGCCGCGGACGGCGAGGAGCTGATCCGACCGCTGCGTGCCCTCCCCGGTGCCACCGGCGGCATCATTCCCGCGACCTACCAGGAGCTCCAAGGTCGGACCGGGAAGCTCCCGTTCGGGTTGCGCCACTACTGGAAGGGGCACTTCGTCCGGGAGCTCGACGGC
>JANLYK010000479.1:0-2653 GCA_031365595.1 Chloroflexota bacterium
CCTCGACATCGAGCTCGCGGGCGATCTCGTTGATCGTCGCTGCCTCCTCTGCGCTGATCGAGGAGTCGACTGCCCCGATCGCGAAGCAGCACCGGATCAGGTCGATCCGTTGCTCCACCGTTGAGATCGAGCGGAACTCGCGGGTCACGACGAAGTCCTCGGTTCCGCCGTGGAAGCGCGACTGGAACTTCGCCATCTCGACCACGAGCACGGCCTGGGCGGCGTCGAGATGGCCGTATTCGACGGCGAACCGCTCCATCAGGGCGGTTTCCTCGGCGCTGATGCCCTGGTCGGCGTTGGCCGCCCGACTCATCACATAGGCGAAGCAGGCGAGATAGCGGGCCTCGGCCGGCGGCATCGCCTCGAGGCGGGCGACGATCCGCCGCGCCGTCGCCGTCTCCGCGGCCGAGTCGGGCAGGGGAGAGGCCTCGTCGCCGACCGGCAGGCGAGGATCAAGCTTCGATCGGTCGAGGCCGAGGAACTTGCGGAACATGGGGCGGACTCCTACCAGCGGTCGAAGGCGGGATGGTCGGGCTGGACGGCGACGAAGATGCCCCGACCCGTGGCGGTGACGGTACCGCCCGAGGTGATCTCCGCCTCGACCGTTGCCCGGTCCTCGGACGAATCCACGATCCACGCCCGGAGGTCGATCGGGGCGTCGGACGGCGTCGGCAGGCGCATCCGGATCGAGTACTCGAGTGTGACGGTCGTCGGCGGTCGATCCGCGCCCCGGGCGCACATCAGGTGCCAGGCCGCGGTCCAGTTGGCGTGACAGTCGAGGAGCGTCCCGAGGATCCCGCCGTTGACCACGCCGGCGAACGCCTCGTGCCCGGGTTGCGGCACGAACCGGGCCACGAGAACCGCCGGGTCGTCATCGCTCGGCCGGCTGCCAATCCGCAACCCGATCGGGTTCGCCGGCCCGCACCCGAAGCAGCGCCCCACGGGCGCAAACCGCTCCTGCAGGCTGAGGGAGAGGTCGCTCATCGTACCGAGTATCGCAGCGGCGACGCTCAAACCGAGCGGCGCTGCGCTCTTAGCGGGGTGAGTCACGCCACTTCGCAGGCCGCGACCCAGTTTCCAGCTCGGTCCAGGACGCCGACGACTTCGTAGCCGAGGTCAGCGCCATCGCCGTCGAAGTGCGCGATGGCGATCTGAGCGCAGATTGCGCGAGGCCGATCAGGGATGTAGCTCGCAAGGGTCGTCGGGACTTTCAGGATGTTTCCGTTGCCGAACATGCCTTCGATCTCGACCTGGGTGCAGAACAGATCATCCAAGACGATGGGGCCTCGACATTCGTCAGTGAAGGAGGCCTTGACTGCCGCGACGTCAAACGCGGGAGGCGGAGACGGAGGGAGGGTCGGCATCCCCGGCGTGGCACAGCCCGCGACCAGGAGCGCCACGACTTCTATCGTCAACAAGACTCGACCGCCCGCCCACTTGCGCATGCCGCACACAGTAAGGCCCTCCGTCGCCGCCGGCCCAGCCTTGAGGGCGTAGCGGACGCGCGGCGCGGCGGGGTTTTGCCTTGGCGGACGCTGCGGCCCGCCTGGACTTACGCGGAGGGGCCAGGCGACTCGCCTTGGTCGATGGATCGAATGATGAGGCCCACGTCGGCGAGCCAGTCCTGGTAAGTCGAGACTGGGGAGCCGTCGAACAGGGATGCACCGACGTTGTTGCGGAGCGTCGTCGAGAACCGAGGCTCCGCCGCTGCCATGAACTCGGGCACGTCGCAGCTGGCCTGGAGGTTCAGCGCCTGAAGCCTCCTGTTGAGGTCGACCGTCGTGATCACGAGGGCCTGCCGCAGGCGGGAGGAACGCGCCTGCCCGTCGAACGTCGCCGGCCCGGCGAGGATCGCGACCACCGCCCCATCGAGAACCTGGGCCCATTCGAGGGCCAGGTCACGGCAAGTCGGGCCCGTGAACCTGTGACGCTCTGCGGTGCAGCCTCCGGCGTCGGCTGAGACTCCTGCGCAAACGCTCTGCTCAGGGACGGCCCGCGATCCGGAGGGGGACGAGATTTTGGAGCAGGAGGCGACCTCGCCGGCGATCGCGAGGATGAGCAAGAACGACGAGATCAACCTGCGGGTAATGGCGATGCGACTGCTGCCTTCATTGGATGGGTTCCAGCACGTGTGGAGGTTGCGCGTGCGAATGGGTGGTACCGAAGGTGGGATTCGAACCCACACGAGGTTGCCCTCAGCGGTGTTTGAGACCGCCGCGTCTGCCATTCCGCCACTTCGGCCCGAGCGGCAATCCTAGCGGAGCGCGTGACGGCATCCTCCGGTCGCGTGACGACTTTCCACCCTGGCTGAACAGGATTGGTCGAATTCGGGCCCGCCGGGCCGAGCGACGCGGGACGGGGGCCCGAACTCCGGCCCGTCGTCGCGTGTGGACTGGGCGTCGGGGTCCTGAAGGCCGATCGCCCTTCGAATTCGCAGGTTCCGGCCGAGTTCTGTTCGGTGTGGCTGGAAACCCGTAAGGCAACGACCCGGCGGCGGCCGTGACACGAGCCGCTACGGAACCGTCCCACGGGCGGCGGCGTCTGGCGGGCGACCCGATGCTAGACTCGCCCAGCCTCAGAATCGCCGTCCGGAGGGACCCCCTGATCGTGGAGGACCTTCGCTCGACGACGGTCGCCGCAGACCCCGTCCAGC
>JANLYK010000484.1:0-5003 GCA_031365595.1 Chloroflexota bacterium
GCCGTGATCTGGGTCACGGACCCGGAGAAATACCACGATGCCCTGCTCCACGACGAGATCCTTCAGCGCTGGCTGCCGCGTCTCGGGCGCCAGCTCGTCGTCGTCAACAAGGCCGATCGCCTCGGGGCCGAGGACGGCGAGCGGCTGCGCCGCGACCTCGAGGGCGACGTTGCCCGGTTCACACTCCGCGCGGGGGAGGGGACCGAACGACCCCGGGTCGTGCTCGCGTCGGCGCTCGGCGCAGAGGGTGCCGGCCTCGACATGGTCCGGGCGTGGCTCGATGAGGGCGCCGACGGGAAACGGATCGTCCGGGCGCGGCTGATCGCCTCGATCCGCGACACCATCGCCGCCCTCGCCCGCAGCGCGGGGCTCGAGCCGACCGGAGACGCCCGGCCGATCCTGGCGGCCGAGGCCCGGCGTTCCTCCGTGACGGACGCGAGCGACGCGCTCCTGCGGGTCCTCGATCTGCCCGCCCTCCGGCGCCAGGCGATCGGGGCGACCCGGGCCCGTGCCCGGGCGCGCGGCGCGGGTCCGCTCGGTGGCCTCACGTCGCGACTGTTCCGGTGGTCCGGGCGCCAGGCCCGGGTCGCGGATCCCGGTGCCTATCTCGCCCGCTGGCGCGATCGCGGCTCGGCCGGGCCGGCCGCCGGATCCGTGCGCGCCGCTCTCGCAGAACCACTCCGGGTGGCCGCGCCCGGCACGCGCCGGCTCCTCGCCGAGTCGACAAGCGCGGCCCAGCTCGAACGTGGCCTCGGATCGGCCGTGGATCGGGCCATCGCGGCCGATCCGGGCGAGCCGCCGACCAGCGCCTGGTGGACCGCGATCGGCCTGGCCCAGACGGTCGCCACCGGCGCCCTCGTCCTGTCGGCGATCTGGGTGTTCCTGTGGGCGCTGATCAAGTTCCCGGCGGACAGCGTCGTGCTGCCCGTCATCGGCCCGGTTCCGGTGCCGTTCGTCGCGATCGTCGTCACCGTCGTCGCGGGCTACCTCCTCGCACGCCTGCTCGGTGCCCACGCCGGCTGGCTGGGCCGGCGCTGGGCGGCGCATCTCGCCGACCGGGTCCGGGCCAACGTCCGGGGCGAGGTGGAAACGGTCGTCTTCGCTCCGATCGATACGCTCGAGGCGGCTCGGCGGTTGCTCTGGACGGTGGCGCGCGGCGCGGCCCAGGACTGCCGTCCGGGCTGACGAAGGGTTCTTCGAGCAGCCTCAGCTCGCCGCGGCGAGGACCTCCCGGGCGAGCCGTTCACGCGACGCGTCGTCGGTCATGATCGTGTCGGTCACGACCGGCCGGATCCCGAGAGCTTCGACTGCGGCCGCGTGCTCGGCGTCGACGGTGTCGAGCACGAAGGCGTCGATCAAGCCCGCGTATCCACGGGCGACGCCCAGCGCGCTCGACTCATGGCCGAGCGATGCGAGCATCCGGTCGGCCGGGCCCTTGAGCGCCTTGCCGCCGATGATCCCGCTGACCGCGACGACCCGCGCCCCGCGCACCCGGGCTGCGGACAGCAGCTCCGTCATCCCGGGCACCGCGAGAATCGGCCCGACCGACACGATCGGGTTCGAGGGCGCGATCACGATCACCTCGGCGGACGCGATCGCAGCCGCGACCTCGGCAGTCGGGCGTGCGCGAGCAATCCCGTCGAAAGCGACCTCGTGGACCTCGGGCGCCTGGCGAAGCCGGACGAAGTAGTCCTGGAACTCAAGCCAGCCGGCGTCGGGCCGGACGCGCGTCCGGACCGGCTCGTCGGTCATCGGCAGGATCGTCGCCGCGATCCCGAGGTGGCGCTGAAGGCCGAGCAGGACATCGGTCAGGCGGGCTCCCCGGCGGAGTCGATCGGTCCGGACGATGTGGGTCGCGAGGTCCAGGTCGCCGAGCCGGAACCAGCCCGGCTCGCCATACCTCTCCATCGCCCCCATCGCGGTCCATGAGTCGCCCGCCAGACCCCAGCCGAACTCCTCGTTCTCCAGGCCGGCGAGGGTGTACAGGACGGTGTCATGGTCGGGACAGACGAGGAGGCCATGACGCTCGGTGTCGTCGGCGGTGTTGACGATGACGGTCAGGCCGGCGCTGACGACGGCCTGGAGCCCCTCGCCGAGCTTCGCGCCACCGACGCCGCCGGCGAGCTCGACGACGCGCGGGGCGTCAGGGGCCGCCTCAACCATCGAGGTTCGCGGTGACCTCGCCGATCCGCTCGATCGTCTCCCGATCGAACGGGGCCGGCAGGCGGACGATCACGGTCGAGAAGCCGATGTCGCGGAACGGCGCAATCGCGGCGGCGATGTCCGCCGGTGGCCCGGCCAGGTGCGGTCCCGCCCCCGCGTTCTCGACGCCGTTGAACGCGAAACGCTCGGCGGCCGCCGCCCGGGCCGCCTCGACGGAATCGCGGATCACGATCGGGAAGCTGACGGTCAGCTCGATCTCGGAGCGGTCCCGGCCGACCGTTGCGCAATGCTCGTCGAGGATCGCGAGCTTCGCCGTGACCTCCTCGAGCTCGCCCGACGTGTTCCAGGCATCGGCCCGCTCGGCGACCGTCCGGAGCGTCTTCTTCGGGCCGGAGCCGCCGACGAGGATCGGCAGATGGGCCTGGACGGGGCGAGGCTGGCACAGCGCGTCGCGGAACGTGTAGAACCGGCCCTCGTGGCTGAAGCGCTCGCCGTCCAGCAGGCGGCGCAGGAGCATGACCGACTCATCGAGCCGGTCGAGGCGCTCGCCGAAGCCCGAGCCCCACGTGTCGTCGAAGCCGAACGCGTCGTGCTCGCGCTCGAACCACGCGCCGCCGATGCCGAGGACCGCCCGTCCGCCGCTGATGTGGTCGAGGGTCGTCGCCAGCTTGGCGGTCAGCCCGGGGTTGCGGAACGTGTTCGCGCCGACCATCAGGCCCAGCCGGATCCGGCCGGTGACCGCGGCGACGGCCGAGAGCGTCGTCCAGCCCTCGAGGATCGGCTGCTCCCACGGCCCGAAGATCGCGAGCAGGTGGTCCCACGTCCAGACCGAGTCCCAGCCGGCCGCCTCGGCCGCGAGCGCGGCGTCGCGGAAGTCGGGCCACGAGGTGTGCTGGGACCAGAGCTGGGCCCCGAATCGCATCGTCATCCTGCGAGGAGCTCGCGCACGCGTGGTAGCCGGTCGAGCGTCTCGGAGTCGTATGGCGCCATCACGTCGATGAGGATGTGACGGAACCCGAGCTCGACAATGGGCTGGAGCTCGTCGGCGATCTTCTCCGGGGACCCGATGTACCCGGCGTCGTCGCCATCGTCGAGTGGATTGCCGTTCGCGTCGGCCGCTGCCGCAAGCACGCGGCGGGCCTCTGCCGGATCGTCCCGGATCGCCAGGGTGATGGTCACGGTCCGCTCGATCTCGTCCGGGTTGCGGCCGACCTCGGCGCAGCGCTCACGCAGGATCGCGTCGTTCCGCCGGAGCTCGTCGACGGAGCCGCCGGTGTTCCACGCATCGGCGTACCGGGCGGTGGTCCGGAGCGTCTTCTGTGGGCCCGAGCCGCCGACCAGGATTGGCAGGTGGGCCTGAACCGGCCGCGGCTCACACAGCGCGTCGCGGAACGTGTAGAAGCGACCCTCGTGGCTGAACCGCTCGCCGTCGAGCAGGCGGCGGAGGAGCATGACCGACTCATCGAGTCGGTCGAGCCGCTCGCCGAAGCCCGAGCCCCAGGTGTCGTCGAAGCCGAAGGCGTCGTGCTCGCGCTCGAACCACGCGCCGCCGATGCCGAGGACCGCCCGGCCGCCCGACACGTGGTCCAGGGTCGTGGCCAGCTTTGCCGTCAGCCCCGGGTTGCGGAACGTGTTGGCGCCGACCATCAGGCCGAGTGTTGGCCGTTCGGTGACTGCGGCCAGCGCGGCCAGCGTCGTCCAGCCCTCGAGGATGGGCTGTTCCGGCGGCCCGACGATCGCCATCAGGTGGTCCCACGTCCAGAGGCTGTCGAGGCCGGCTTGGTCGGCCCGCACCGCGGCGTCGCGAATCGCCGGCCACGAACCGGTCTGGGGCCACAGCAGCGCACCGATCTTGATGGTCATTGCGGGAGCTCCTCGGGGATGGGGTGAGCCGGCCGTCACGCGGTCAGCTTCGGCAGGACCTCGCGCCCGAAGGTCTCGATCCACTCGGTCTGGTTGCGCCCGACGTTGTGCAGGTAGATCTGGTCGAACCCGAGGTCCAGGAACTTCTGGATCTGTGCCCGGTGCAGCTCGGGGTCCGACGAGATCAGCATCCGACCCTCGAAATCCTCGGGCCGGACGAGCTTGGCCATCTGCTCGAAGTCGAGCGGGCTGCGGATGTCCTGCTTGGGGAACTTCATCCCGCCATTCGGCCATTCGATCATCGCGTTGGCCATCGCCTCCTCGTCGGTCGGCGCCCACGAGAGGTGGAGCTGGAGGATGTAGCGGAACGCGTCGGGGTCCTTGCCGGCTTCGCGGCAGCCCTCCTCGCATTTCGCCCGGATCATCTCGAGCTTGGACTCGGGCGCGCCGACCGTGATCAGGCCGTCGGCGTACTGGCCGGTCTTCTTGGCCGTCACGGGGCCGGCTGTCGCGATGTAGATCGGGGGCGTCTCATCGGGCATCGTCCAGAGCCGGGTCGACTCGAGCTTGAAGAACTTGCCCTCGTGCTTGACGTCCTTGTCGCGACTGCCGAAGAGCTTCTTGATGATCTCGATCGCCTCGAACATCCGGGCGATCCGCTCTGGCGTCTCGGGCCAGTAGCCGGCCACGATGTGCTCGTTGAGGGCCTCGCCGCTGCCCAGCCCGAGCCAGTGTCGGCCGGGGTACATCGCGGCCAGGGTCGCCGAGGCCTGGGCGATGATCGCGGGGTGCATCCGGAACGAGGGGCAGGCCACGCCCGGCCCGACATCGCCCTTCGTCCGCTCGCCGATCGCGGTCATCACGTTCCAGATCGTGGTCGACGGCGTCCACGACCACCTGGAGGACTGATCCACACATGGCCACCCCCAAGATCGGCTACGCGGCGATGCTCGAGCAGTTCGCGCCGCAGGAGGTCG
>JANLYK010000521.1:0-7392 GCA_031365595.1 Chloroflexota bacterium
CGCGAGGCGCCGGCCGTTGGCCATGCCTGCGGCGAGCACGACGTCGGCCTGGTGGACGTCGAAGGCGTCGGCGTCGAGCTCGGCTTCCATCTCGCGCAACGTCCGGGTCATCTCGCCGCCGGCGATCCGGATGCCGGGGACTGCCGCGCGGAGGGCCGCCAAACCGACGAGATCGGCGCCGTCGAGGGGCTCTTCGAGCCACAGCACGTCGAGCTCGGCCAGGCGCTCCGCGATCCGGCGCGCCGCCGCGAGATCGATCGACGGGCGCACATCGCCGGCCATCCGCCAGCCCTGGTTGATGTCGACCATGATCGCCATCGAGTCGCCGACCGCCTCGCGCGTCGCGCGCACGGCCGCGATCCCCTCCTCGAGCCGCTCGGGGGACCGCGGATCGACCCGGATCTTCAGGGCCCGGAACCCCTCCTCGCGCATCCGCAACGCGCGGTCCGCCCGCTCAGCGGCAGGCACGAGTGAGCCGCACGACGCATACGCCGGGATCCCGTCGAGCGCGCCGCCGAATAGCGCCGCAACCGGCAGCCCGGCGACCTGTCCGGCGATGTCCCACAGTGCGACCTCGACCGGCCAGTACCGGCCGGCGTGGAAGTCGATCGTCTCGAGCGCCCGGACGTGGCGGTCGATCGCGAGCGGATCCTGACCGATGAACAGGTGCTCGAACGGCTCGAACCCGTCCATCGTGTCGCCCGACCCGACGCCCACGACCCCCTCGTCGGTCTCGACCCGGACGATCGTGACCGCGAAGCTCGTCCGCGGGACCGGGTCCCACGCGGCGGGGAACGGCGGATCGAGCGGGACGACCAGGCGGTCGGTCCGGATGGCGGTGATCCTCATGCAGCGGGGAGTATCGCGCACGCCGGACGATGCGGTACTGTCGGGCCTCACCTGCAGATCGAGTCCGAACCGACATTCCGGAGGGTCGCAGCGCCGATGGCCGACCAGCACCGTCAAGCCGCGGTGGTCGAGTTCGACCACGTCACCAAGCGCTACGAGGCGCCGACCAGCAAGGACAAGGGCAAGCCGTCGCCGGGCGCCGTGAACGACCTGTCGATGACGGTCCCGGCCGGCAAGATCTGCATCCTCGTCGGGCCGTCGGGCTGCGGCAAGACGACCTCGCTCAAGATGGTCAACCGGCTGATCGAGCCGACGTCGGGCCAGATCAAGATCGACGGCGTCGACGCCGCGACCCGGGACCTGACCGACCTGCGCCGGAGCATCGGCTACGTGATTCAGCAGGTCGGCCTGTTCCCGCACCAGACGATCGGCGACAACGTGGCCACGGTGCCGCGCCTGCTCGGCTGGCCCAAGGCCCGGCTGCGCGAGCGCTCGGAAGAACTGCTCGGACTCGTCGGGCTCGATCCCGCCAAGTACCGCGACCGCTTCCCGAGCCAGCTGTCGGGCGGCGAGCGCCAGCGGGTCGGTGTCGCCCGGGCCCTTGCCGCGGACCCGCCGATCATGCTCATGGACGAGCCGTTCGGCGCCGTCGACCCGATCGTCCGCGACCGGCTCCAGAACGAGTTCCTGCGCCTCCAGGAGACGATCGCCAAGACGATCCTGTTCGTGACCCACGACATCGACGAGGCGATCAAGATGGGCGATCTCGTCGCCGTGTTCCAGACCGGCGGGATCCTCGCCCAGTACGGAACGCCCCTCGAGATCCTGGCCGCGCCCGCGTCGGAATTCGTCGCCCGGTTCGTCGGCCAGGACCGTGGTCTCAAGCGCCTCTCGCTACTCCGCGTGTCCGATGTCCCCCTGCGTCCGGCGGTCACCGCCCGGCCCGGCGACAGCGCGGCCGACGCCCGGCGGCGGGCCCTCGACGACTCGCTCCGCTACCTGCTGATGATCGACGCCGGCAACCGGCCGATCGGCTGGGTCGCCCACGGCGAGATCCCGGCCGACGGGACGTTGACCGAGGCGATGGCCAACCCGAGCTCGCCCCAGCTGAACAAGCGGACGACGCTCAAGGACGCCCTGTCGATGATGCTCGACGCCGACGTCCAGACCGGAATCGTCGTCGACCGGACGGGCTCCGTCCAGGGCCTGCTCTCGATCGATACGATCGCCGACAAGATGCGCGAGGGCGAGCACGCGGCGCCGCTCGACGAGATCCACGACGGGACCGACGACCCTGCGCCCGACGAGCCGAGCGGACCCAGCACGGACGAGCAGGCTGCCGCCGCGCTGGAGGCCGCCGAGCAGCTCCGATGATCGACGGCAAGCCGCTCATCGACTTCGGCTGGATCGCGAGCCATCTCGATTCGGTCTGGGAACGGATCGTCCAGCATCTGCAACTGACGATCCTGCCCCTCGGCCTGGGCATCCTGGTCTCGTTGGTCCTCGCCGTCTGGGCGGTCCGCCAGCCGCGGATCTACGGGCCGATCACCGCGATCACCGGCCTGCTCTACACGATCCCGAGCCTCGCGGCGTTCATCCTCCTGGTCCCGATCACGAAGCTGTCGTTGCTCACCGCGCTGATCCCGCTGACCACCTACACCCTGCTGATTTTGTTCCGCGGCTTCACCGCCGGATTCAACGCAGTCCCGGCCGAGATCCTCGAGGCCGCCGAAGGGATGGGCTACACCCGCCGCCAGCGACTGCTCCGGGTCGAGCTTCCGCTGGCAGTGCCGCTGATGATGTCGGGCATCCGTCTGGCCTCGGTGTCCACGATCGGGCTGGCCACGATCGCGGCCGTGCTCGGTGATTCGTTCGGTGGGCTCGGCCAACTGATCACCGAGGGGATCCAGAACTTCTTTCCGACCAAATACCTGCTCGGGGCCGCCCTGTCGGTCCTGCTCGCGTTCGGCGCGGACTTCCTCTTCGTGCGGCTCGAGCGCGTCCTGACGCCGTGGGCCCACGCCCGGACGGGAGCCGGCTGATGGACACGGTCCTCGCCTTCTTTGCCGATCCTGCCAACTGGCAGGGCACGACCGGCATCCCGAACCGCCTCGTGGAGCACCTGATCATCTCGGGCCTGTCGGTCGCGCTGGCGACCCTGATCGCCGTCCCGCTCGGGCTGTACATCGGGCACACCAACCGGGGCGCGGGGATCGCGATCAACCTCGCCAACATCGGCCGGGCGATCCCGTCGTTCGCGATGATGGTCATTCCTCTGCCGTTCACCCTCGCCCTCGCCCCGGTGCTCGGCTACTCGCCCACGTTCGGGCTGGACTTCCTGCCGATCTTCATCGCGATGACGTTCCTCGCGATCCCGCCGCTCCTGGTCTCGACCTACGCCGGTCTCCGCTCGGTCGATCGTGACCTCCTCGAGGCCGGGCGCGGGATGGGCCTGCGCGAAGGCCAGATCCTGCGTCGGATCGAGCTTCCGCTGGCGTCCTCGATCATCGTCGGCGGCTTCCGGACCGCGACCCTCCAGGTGATCGCGACCGCGACGATCGGGGCCATCCTGTCGGGTGGCGGCCTCGGGCGGTTCATCTTCGACGGCCTGAGCCAGGGTGCGGCCGGCGTGCCGTCGATCGTGGCCGGGGCGATCCTCGTGTCCGGCCTGGCGATCGGCGTGGACCTGATCCTCGCCTGGGTCCAGCGCCGACTGACTCCGCGCGCGCTGCGCCGGGTGGCGAGCCGGGGGACTTCGGGCCCCTCGTCGGTCGTCGGCGGAGCGGATGCGGCGTCCAGTTCGGCGGGTGCAACCCCCTAGGCCCGCCCGCGCGTCCGGGCCGATCCACGACGTTCGACGGGAGCGCTGGTAAGGTACGCGGGCGAAGCCGCGCCCCGCGGTACGAATGAGGAGGAACCACCACATGCGGACACCCCGCGTGCTGGCGCTCGGAATGACCGTGCTGGTGCTCGTTGGCGCCTGCAGCTCGGGCGGCTCGGCCGCACCGTCAGTCGCCCCAAGCACCGCCGCCAGCGGCACCCCGGCCAGCGCTCCGGCATCGGAAGCGCCCAAGGCCGCGATCCGGATCGGGTCGGACAACTTCTACGAGTCCACGCTCATGGGCGAGATCTACGCCCAGGCCCTCGAGGCCGCGGGCTACACGGTCGAGCGCAAGTTCAAACTCGGCTCCCGCCAAGCGCGGATCCCGATCATGGACGCCGGCGAGGTCGACATGGTCGCCGAGTACGTCGGCTCGGGCCTCGGCTTCTATGACACGACCAAGATCACGGGCGACGGCGCGGCCAATGCCACGGCGCTCCAGGCGGCCCTGACGGCCAAGAAGATCACGGTCCTCGGAATCACGCCCGGCCAGGACACCAACGCGTTCGTCGTCCGCAAGGACACCGCCGATACGCTCAAGCTGACGAAGATGAGTGACCTCGCGGCCGTGCAGGGCCAGCTGAAGTGGGGCCTCCCGGCCGACTGCGACACGAACCCGCTGTGCGCGGGCGCGCTCAAGTCGTACGGGATCACCTATCCGCCGAAGCAGCGCTCCGCACTGGGCGCCTGCGACGTGCCGATGGCCCAGGCGCTTCAGGGCAAGGCGATCGACCTGGCCGAGCTGTGCTCGACCCAGCCGGCCATCGCCCAGTTCGGGTTCGTCACCCTCGAGGACGACAAGAAGACCCAGCCGGCCGAGAACATCGCCCCGATCGTGCGGGACGACTACCTCGCCAAGGTCGACAAGGCCGCCTTCCAGGCGATCCTCGACGCGGTGTCGGCGAAGATCACGACCGAGGAGCTCACCACGATGGGCGTCGCGGTCGCGGTCGACCAGAAGGACGTCAGCGAGGTCGCCAAGGCCTTCCTCACCGCCCAGGGCCTCGTCAAGTAGCCCTCGGCTTCCATTGATCGAACGAAGCCCGTCCGGTTCCCGGACGGGCTTCTTCGTGCCCGACGCCGGACCGATGCCGGGATTTCGAGCGTGACCGTCCTCGTCGACGGCCGCGGCCTGACGCTCGCGGAGGTCGTCCGGGTCGCGCGCGAGCGCGAGCCCGCTACCCTGGATCCGGCCGCGGCCGAGCGGATGCGCGGGACCCGGGCGATCGTCCGGGCCGGACTCGATCGGGGCGATCCGATCTACGGCGCGAGCACGGCGGTCGGCGTCCTGAAGCGGGTCGGGGTGGATCCGGCCGACGACCGCGGCTATGCCCGTTCGATGCTCGGTCACCACCGGGTGGGCCAGGGCCCGGCTGCGCCGCGCGACGTCGTCCGGGCGACCCTTCTGCGTCTGGCAAACCACCTCGCCGAGGGATCGCCGGGCGTCCGGCCCGCGGTCGCCGAGCGAATTCTCGCGGCGCTCAACGGCGACGATGTCCCGGAGGTCCACGCGACCGGCTCGATCGGCCAGGCGGATCTCGCCCCGCTCGCCGAGCTCGTCATGCCCATCGTCGTCGGGCTGGAACTCGAGCCCGGCGAGGGCACCGCGCTCCTCGACAACAACGCGTTCGCGACCGCGTGGGCCGCGCTCGCCGTCGCCGACGCGGCAATCCTTCTGGACACGATCGACGTGGCCGGGGCGCTCAGCCTGGAAGGGTTCGCGGCCAATCCGTCGATGCTCCATCCCGCGATCGGCGACGTCCGGCCGTACCCGGAGCTGGTCCGGACGCTCGCCCGGCTGCACGCGCTCCTCGACGGGAGCGGGTTGTGGGAGCCGGGCGCGGCGCGCAACCTCCAGGACCCGCTCTCGTTCCGGAACCTGCCCCAGGTCCAGGCAGCCGGACGAGGCGCACTCGCCCACGTCCAGGCGATCCTCGCGATCGAGCTCAACGCGTCCCAGGGCAATCCGATCGTCGTTCCGGCCGAGGGGCGCGTCGTCTCGGTCGCGAACTTCGAGATCCTCCCGCTGGCCGCCGCCCTCGACTATCTCCGGATCATGCTCGCCTCGGTCCTGACGACGGCGACCGAGCGGGCCGTCAAGGCGCTCGGCACCCCGTGGTCCGGGCTGCCGACCGGCCTCGTGCCCGTCGCCGGCACGAACGAGGCCGGCTTGACGTACCTCAGCCTGGCCGCCCAGAGTCTCGCGGTGGAAGCCCGCCTCCTCGCCGCGCCCGTGTCCTTCGAGGTCGTGTCGACCGCCCACGCCGAGGGGATCGAGGACCGGACCACGATGGCCCCGCTGGCGGCCCGCCGACTTGCCGGCCAGGTCGCCATCGGTGGGTCGATCGCCGCGATCGAGCTCGCGGTCGGCGCCCAGGCGGCCGAGCTGCGCGGCGTGGGCCACGGGCGCGGCACCGCCCGGGCCGTGGCGCTGATCCGCGATCACGTTGCGTTCCTCGAGGTGGGCGGATATGTCCCGGACGTCACCTTGCTGGCTGATGCCGTCCGGCGCGGCGAGCTCGCGATCGCCACGCCGACAACGGGGGTCCTCGATGTCGACGGCGCGTGACCGGCCGCCCGAGGAGGCCCAGGAGGACACGTCGTTCGGACGCGGCCTGCGGGTGCTCCTGACGATCGCCGATCGGGGAGAGATCCGGGCCGACGAGCTGAGCCTCCTGCTCGAGACCCCGGTCTCGACCGTCTACCGCTACCTGCGAACCCTGTCCGACTTCGGGTTCGTCGATCGCTCCGGCGCCGGCTACCGGCTCGGGCCGCGCCTGATCATCGGAAGCGGCACCAACGTCACCGCGGAGGAGCTGATCCGGACGGCCGATCCAGTCCTCCACCTGCTCGCCGAGGAGACCGGCGAGACCGCGATCATCGTTCGCCGGATCGGGATGTCCGCGGTCTGCCTGCACGAGGTTCCGTCGGGCCAGCCCCTCCGGGTCACGATCGCCCCGACGACCGTGCTGCCGCTGCCGAGCGGGGCGTTCGGCAAGGCGCTCCTCGCCTTTGCCCCGGATGACGTGCTCGAGGAGGTGATCGGACAGGAGCAGGCGGCCGGCCCGTCAGGTCTGGACCCGGACCGGTTACGGGCCGAGCTCGCGGAGGTGGTGACCAGCGGAGTGGCGAGGTCGGTGGGGGAGGTGGTTTCCGGTTCCGTGGCTATCGCAGTTCCCATATTTCGAGAGGATGGAATCGTGGCCGCGATCGGGGTCATCGGGCCGGAGTCGCGCTGCGGGCTCGCGTGGCGAAGGCGCGTGACGCGCCTGCTACCGGGTGCCGCCAGCTCGGTGGTCGGCGCGCTCGGGGCGGGACTTTCGTCCCAGGACTCCCGGTATCCGGAATAGAACCATCTCAGTATTTGACAATTCGTGGTCGACGCCTATGCTCGCAGGCGAATGGACTCCTTGTCGCTCCTCGCCCCCGTCGCCGCCGACTATGCATCGCGGCCGATCGCCGAGGCCTTCAACTGGGACGAAGCGGCGACCGACCTGGCGGACGGCGAGTGGTACCTCGTAGCGTTCCGCTCGATCCGCAAGGCCAACGCTGACGAGGCCCGGCTCAACGAGTTCGACGAGCGAGCGCACGTCGAGGCGTCCGCCGCGCCCGGTTACGTCCACTACTTCAAGGGTCCCGCCGCGTCGGACGGCTCGTGTCTG
>JANLYK010000347.1:0-5662 GCA_031365595.1 Chloroflexota bacterium
TGCCGGTACCTTCGTCCCCTGCGTAGACGCTCCCTGAATGGGATGTTCGAGCACTCTACGACCAACGGGGACGGAAAAGGTACTAGTCCGAATTACGGATGACCAGACCCAATCGCACCGATGTCCACCGATTGACACCAAGCACCGAGCCTCATTCCGGTGCGAAAGCGCAACAGGGTCCCAGGACCCAGGTCCGGGGTGGCTCTGGCGACCAACCCGCTACCATGGTCGGCCGGGTCGGATCCGGTCCGAAACCTTCCATCTTGACGCTGCCGTTCCCCGATCGAGGCCGCCTGCCGTGACCAGCCCCACCCGCCCGACGACGCTCCCGCCGCTTCGGACCCAGGTCCGCGACGCGGTGGCGCGGGCCTGGCAACGGGCCGTGGCCAGTGGGGCCCTGCCGGACCAGGGCCCCGACGCCGACCTGCCCGCGGTCGACCTGGACCGGCCGACGAATCCGGATCACGGCGACTTCGCGGCCAGCCTGGCGATGAAGCTGGCCCGACCCTACCGCCGCGCCCCGCTCGACATCGCCGCCGCGATCGCTGCCGAGATCGCCGCCGAGTCGGCCGCGAACGACGGCTCGTCGCCGATCGCGTCGGTCGAGGTTGCGCCGCCGGGGTTTCTCAATCTCCATCTCACGGACGCCGCTCTTGCCTCCACGGTCCGGGCCGCCCTCGCCGATCCCGCCGGCTGGGGCCGCGTCCCGGCGGTCCGCCCGCGCAAGGTCAACGTCGAGTTCGTCTCGGCCAACCCGACCGGACCGCTGACCGTGGGCAACGCCCGCGGCGCGTTCATCGGCGACCTGCTGAGTCGGGTCCTCGAGGCGGGCGGCCAGCAGGTGACCCGCGAGTACTACTTCAACGACCGTGGTGGTCAGGTCCCGAACCTGGGTGCGTCGGTCATCGCGATCAGGCGGGGTGAGCCGATCCCCGACGACGGCTATCACGGCGACTATGTCGGACAGCTCGAACGCGACCTCCCGGCCGATGTCTGGGCGGAGGCGAGCGACGCCAGCGCCAACGCCAACGAGCTGGTCGGCTATTGGGCGGCGCGTCAGGTGCGGGCGGGGATCGAGGCCAGCCTGGAGCGGCTCGGGGTCCACTTCGACGTCTGGACGACGGAGGACTCGCTCCACGCCGAGGGCTGGGTCGAGCGGGCCGTGGCGCGCCTCCGCATGGCCGGCCACGTCTACGAGCAGGACGGCGCGCAGTGGTTCCGCTCGACGACCTTCGGCGACGACAAGGATCGGGTCGTGATCCGGGCCGACGGCCGCCCGACCTACTTCGCGGCAGACATCGGCTACGTGACCGAGAAGTTCAGCCGCGGCTTCGACCACCTGATCTACATCTGGGGCGCCGACCACCACGGGACGGTCGCCCGCAACCGCAACGCCGCCGAGGCGATGGGTTACGACCGTGAGGCCGTCCAGATGCTCCTCTACTCGTGGGTCCGCTTCATCCGCGACGGCCAGGAGATCTCGATGAGCAAGCGGGCCGGCGAGTTCATCTCGCTCGACGAGCTCCTCGAGGAGGTCGGCGTCGACGCGGCGCGCTGGTTCTTTGCGTCACGGGCGGCGACGACGGGGATCGACTTCGACATCGAGCTGGCCAAGAAGCAATCGGCCGAGAACCCGGTCTACTACGTCCAGTACGCCCACGCCCGGATCGCCTCGATCCTGCGCAAGGCCGCCGATGTCGGGATCGCTCCGGCTGCCGACGTCGATGCGCTCCTGGCCGGGGCGCCGGAAGCCGCCCTCGCCCGGGCCGTGGTGCGGTTTCCGGAGGTCGTCGAGGAAGCGGCGACGTCCGAGGAGACCCACGGCGTGACCGCCTACGCGATGATGCTCGCCACCGAGTTCCACGCCTTCTACCGCGATGCGCGCGTTGTCGACGAGGCCGAGCCCGAGCGGTCGGCCGGCCGGCTCGCCCTCGTCTCGGCCGCCCGGATCACCCTCGCCAACGCTCTCGGCCTGCTCGGGATCTCCGCCCCGGAATCGATGTAGCGGGTCGGTCGAGGTCGGCGCTCAGCCGGCGAGGCCAAGGACGCCGGTGACCAGGGTCAGCGTGGCGTCGTCCGACCCGATCACGATCCAGCGGGTCCGGCCGCCCTGGCCTGGCAGCACCCGGCCCGGCCCCGCCGCTTCGGCGACGCGCGGCGCGACCCCGGTCTCGAACTCGGCCGCGTCGGCGTCGGTGTCCCACTCGGTCCGGAAGACGACCGCCCAGCGCCCGTCGGGCCCGTCGAGCAGCGCCATCCGGTCGCCGCCCCAGCCGACGGCCGCGGCCGGCGGCGGCGCGGGCAACCCGCCGGTCGGAACCGCGGCGGAGATCCAGACACCGAGCTGATGCTCCCCGAACGTGTCGACGAGTCCGGTCGTCCAGCCGGCCCCGAGCTTCGTCGCGAGGCCCGGATCCAGCTCGACCTTGATCGGCTGCTCGCGGCTCGCCCACTTCTCAGGGTGCAGGATCTGCTCGGTCGAGTCGGGCGGGTTCGCCCAGGCGGCGTCAATGGCCGGGAACCCGCCCTGGAGCTGGAGCCCGAGGGCCCAGACGGTGCCCTCGAGGGCGGCGAACAGGATCTGCGAGGCCACGAGCGGGGGAATGCGCTGGAGCGCTGCCTGGGCTTCGGGGTCATTGCCGGCGCCGAGGACCGCGACCATGTCGCCGGGTCCCAGGTTCTGCTGGAGCCAGTAGGTCATCGTCACGTAGGCATCGCCCTCGACGAGGGCCTGGCGGGCCAGCTGGCGATCGCTCTGGTCCGCGAGCGAGTCGGGCTGGAAGTTGACGAGATCGAAGTTCTGGTCCTGGAGGGCGTGCGTGTACTCGTGGGCATACAGGACCTTCTCGAGCGGCCCGACACCGCCGCCCTTCGAGACGACATACAGCTTCTTGTCAGTCGGGACATAGAGGCCGGCGACCTGGCTCTCGAGCAGATCGCCGTAGACGTCGGTCAGCTTGTCGTCCTTGGGCAGGACTCCCAGCGCGTGATACAGCCGCTCGTAGGCAGCGACAAGAGCCGGCGGGCTGTCCTCGTTCAGCTGCTTCTTGAGCAGATCCCCCATCTGGGCCGGGCTGAGGATCGTCGGCTGGGTCGGGCTCTTCTCCCTGAGGTCCCGGAGGGCCTGGACCTGGCCGTTGATCTGGTCGTACACGGCGGCCAGTTCGGCCGATGACAGCGGCGAGGGAGAGGCCGAGGGGGTCGCGGAAGGGGACGGTGTCGAAGGCGGGGTCGCGGCGGAACTCAACGGGGCGGCCGATGGGGGCGTTGCCCCGCAGCCTGCGATCAGGATCGCGAACGCGAGGGGGGCGAACCATGAGCGGCGGCGGGGTCGGCGAGGCGTCGCCCGGCGGTCGTGGTCCATCGCCGGGATTGTCGCACGGGCCATGCCCGCCGGGCGATGGCCGATGGTCAGGGAGTTCCATGTCGCTTTCTTAATGGCTTTCCCGGTTGTGGGTGAACCCGGCCCGTCTAGCGTTCACCTCGGACCGAACCCGATGGGTTCCATCCTCCCTCCCTCCGAGCGGGGGCGCCGATTGGGCAGGCGTCCCCGCTCATTCCTTGTCCCCTGCGTGACGCGCGACTCGCCCCTCGGCTGCCGCGAGGTCGAGCCGCTCGGGCCGGAACGCCGGGATGTCCCGCGGTGCAGCGGGCTGTGCAAGAATCGAGTCATGGAATTGACTTGGTACGGCCGGACCTGCATCCGGATGCGCGGGAGGGACGCCGTCGTCGTCGCCGATCCCTATCAGACGATCGTCGGACCGACCGGACGCGGCATCACCGGCGACATCGTCACCTTCTCCCACCCGGACGACCGGCCGCTGCCGAAGGCGAAAGGGATCCGGTCACGCGACGGCTCGACCCTCCTGCCGTCCTCGCTGGACACCTCGTTCGTGCTCGATGGTCCGGGCGAATACGAGGTCAAGGACGTCCTCGTGACCGGCGTCCGGACCTACCGTGACGACACGAAGGGATCCGAGCGAGGCAAGCAGGTCGCCTTCGTTGTCGAGCTCGACGGGATGCACACGATCCATCTCGGCGAGATCGGCCACCTCCTGACCGAGGAAAAGCTCGCCGACATCGGCCCGGTCGACATCGCCTGCGTCCCGCTCGGTGGCGTCCTCTCGCCCCAACGCCTCGCCGAGCTGGTCGCTCAGCTCGATCCGAAGCTCGTCGTGGCGATGCCCCTCGACGAGGACGCGCCCGACACCGCCGAGGCCGTCGCCAAGTTCTTTCATGAGATGGGAGCCGAAGCCGCGCCCCAGCCGAAGCTGTCGATCACGATCTCAGGCCTGCCGGCCGAGACCACGCCCGTGCTGCTGGAGTCGCGCGGCAAGGTGTGACGAGAGGCGCCAGGTCTCAAGAGAGGCGCCGTGTCTGACCAGAGGCCCCGGGCCTGACGGCGCCCGATCGCTGGCCGCACGACCGCCACCCTCGTGTTTCGAATAGCCGCACACCGGCGAACGCCGCACGTCGATACGCCCCAACCGAACGTGTCCGCGGAAGCCGACCGCCACGAATATTCGGCTATCGGAAAGGCAGGGTGGGGCCCCATTGGCCAGCGGGCGGGCCTGCACGGGCCTGCACGGGCCTTGCACGAGCCTGCATGGCCTGCGGCGGGCCCGCGCCGCTCCGCCGCTTACCCCCGATCCAGGACGACCTTGCCGCCCTTGACCACGATCCGGACCAGGTCGGCGGCCGGCCAGTACGGGATCTGGCGCGAGGTCGGGACGTTCCAGATCACGAGATCGGCCTGCTTCCCGGCCTCGAGCGAACCGATCTCATCGGCCAGGCCAAGGGCGAGCGCGGCGTTGATCGTCACCGCGGCCAGCACCTCGTCGGGCGTCATCCGCAGGTTCAGGCAGGCGGCGGTCATCGCCAGGGGCAGGCTCGGCGTCGGTGAGGTGCCGGGATTGAAGTCGGTCCCGATCGCGACCGGCACGCCGGCATCGATGAATGCTCGGGCGGGAGCGTGGTGGTCCTTCATCAGGAACCATGTCGTGGCCGGCAGCAGCGTCGCGACCACGGGCCGGCCGTCGGCGGCGGCTTCCGCCATTGCGGCGATCCCGGCCTCCGACGGCGTGGCGAGATGGTCGGCGGTCGTCGCCCCGATCTCCGCAGCGAGCTCCGCGCCGCCGCTCGGTGCCAGCTCGTCGGCGTGGAGCCGCGCTCGCAAACCGAGCGCCGCCGCCGCGGTCAGGACGCGGCGCGACTGGTCGGCCGTGAATACGCCCTCCTCGCAGAACACGTCGGCCGCGACCGCTCGTCCCTGGGCCGCGACGCCGGGCAACTGTTCGTCGAGCAGATGGCGGACGTAGGCCTCGGCGCCGTCAGGCCGGCCGCGGAACTCGGGCGGGACGGCATGGGCCCCGAGCCAGGTCGGGACGACATCGATCGGACCCTCCTTGCCGAGCTGGTACGCGATCTCGAGCAGGCGCAGCTCGGTCGGGAGGTCGAGCCCGTATCCGGACTTGGCCTCGATCGTCGTGACCCCGTGCCCGAGCATCTCGTCGAGCCAGCGCCGGCCGTGACCCGCGAGGTCCTCGCTGGACGCGGCGCGCGTCGCCGCCACCGTCGACAGGATTCCGCCGCCGGCGGCGAGGATGTCGAGATACGCCGCACCACCCTGGCGGAGCTCGAGCTCGCCTTCCCGGCTGCCGCC
>JANLYK010000013.1:0-5877 GCA_031365595.1 Chloroflexota bacterium
CGGCCGAGCTCACCCATCCCGGCGAGTTCGACAAGGAGCTGCTCGCGGAGCGCGTCGCGCCCGAGGCGGGCCTCCAGGTCCGAGCGATCCGCGGTTCGCAGGCGGTCGTCGGCGGCCCGGAGGCGCTCGCGCGCATGGGACGCGGCGCGCTCGGCCGTCGCGAGGCGCTCGCGGGCGGCGGTGTCGGCGGCGCGCACGTCGGCGAGGACCGCGGCGGCTCGCTCCTCGCGCTCCGTGGCCGCGGACAGCTCCGCGCTCAGGGTCCGCCGCTCCTCGGCGATCCGATCCTCACGCTCCGTGAGGGTCAGCGCGTCATGCTCGGCACGGACGATCCGCTCCTCGTCCATCGCGACCGTCGCCTCCGCCCGGGCGCGGCGGGCCTCGACCTCGCGTCGGGCGGCGTCGGCTGCCGACTGCTCGGCGGCGAGCCGGTCGCGGCGGTCGCGAAGATCGGCGGCTCGGCGTTCCCAGGTGCCGAGCGCCGCTGCCTCGTTGGTCGCGTCCGGGCCGACGGGGTCGGCGGGGACGCCGTCGGAGGCCTCGGCCGCGTCCGTCGCCGACCACAGGCCGGCCGAGTCGTGGGCCGCGACGGCCTCGCGAGCGCGCTCGACGTCGGCTGCCAGGCGCTCCATCTGGGCCGCGTGCCAGCCAGCCTCGCGAACCACGGCCTCAAGCTCCCGGGCCGCCGCTCGCTCGGCCTCCTCCGCCCGGCGGCGATCGGCGGTCGCCCGCGCCTCCTCCGCCGTCGCCGACTCGAGGGCCGTGCGACCGGCAGTGGCGGCAGCATCGGCCGTCACCGCGTCGGCGGCCGCTGCCTCGGACTCTGTGCGGAGGCGCGCGACCTCGGCCCGCAGTCGGTCGGCCTCGGCCCGGCGCTCGAGCGGCGCATCGCCGCGGCCCAGGCGGATCGTCAGCTCGCCGACGACGGCCGACCCGTCGCGGACCGCGATCGTCCAGCCCGCGGGCAGATGGGGCTGGAGCGTGAGCGCCGTCGCGAGATCCGCGGCGACGAGGGTCCGGGCCAGGATCCGCCCGACCGAACCGCTGGGGTCGCGTCGGATCGCGTCGGCCAGGGGCGTCGCGCCGGCGACGGCCGCCCGTTCGAGGAAGCGCCGAGTGGCGGCATCACCGGACGCCGCCGCCCCGGTAGAGGCCCCGGTCGCTGCCCCGGCCCGCTCCTTGACCACGAGCATCCCGCGCTCCCCGGCGAGACTCGTCGCGGCCGCCTCGTCGACGACATAGGCCCGGGTCAGCTCGTCGAGAGCGGCTTCGACGGCGGCGCGCAGGCCGGGCTCGACATCGAGCTCCTCGTCGAGCCGTCGCCCGCCCCGGCGCTTTGCCGCGCGCGCAATCCCGCGCTCCTCGTCCTCGCGAATTCGTGCCTCGACCGTCGCGAGGCGGGCCGCCTGGGCCGCCAGCGCCGCACCGCTCGCAGCCGCACGATCCTGGGCCGTTCCCCGGCGGGCATCGCGCTCGGCTGCGTCCGCCCGGGCTCGCTCGCGGGCCGCGGCTGCCGAGGATCCGGCCGAGGTTGCGCCCTCGAGCGCGGCCCGTGCACCGGCCAGCCGGCCTTCGAGCTCCGAGCGTCGCCGGGTGACCTCGGTTGCGGCGGCTTGCTCGGTTTCGAGCCGGCGCGCGAGATCGGCCAGGCGACGGCGCGCGGTCTCGGCCTCCGCCTGGCGGGCGGTCTCGGCACGGCGCAGCGCGGCCGCCTCCTCGCCCCGCGCCCGGGTCGCGGCCCGCAGCGACGCCAGCTCGCCGTTCGCCTCGGCGAGGAGCCGCTCGGCCTCGGCAACGGACGCGTCCAGATCGTGATCGCGCGCCGGAACGGGGACGGCCAACCCGCGGCGCTGGACCGCGAGCGACGCCTCCGCCGTCTCGCGCTCGGACTGGAGTCGCGCCCGGTCACGACCGATCGCCTCGAGATCGCCGGCCAGGCGCGCCTCCCGGAGCCGGAGCTCGGTGACGAGGCCGCGCGCGGTCTCGTGGGTTGCCAGGTGTTCGCGCTCCGTGGCCGCGCGCGCCCCCATCTCGGCCGCGACCGCCGACGCCGCCTCCTCCGCGGCCTGGAGATCGGCCATCGCCCGGTCCGCCTCGGCCCGCTCGCGAGCGACCCGGGCCCCCGCGCTCGCCGCCACGCCGGCCGCCTCGTGCCAGCGGACGTGGGCCGCGGCCAGGAGCGCCGACGCCAGCTCCTCCCCGGCGGACATGCGCGTGGACTGCTGCTCGGCCTGGGCCGCGAGCCGGCGTGCCTGCGGCCGGAGCTCGGCGACGATGTCCTCGACCCGGGCGAGGTTCGTCTCGGACTCGGCGAGCTGGTCCTCGGCTTTCCGCCGGCGGCGCTCGTGGCGGCGGACCCCGGCCACCTCCTCGAAGAGCGGCCGCCGTTCCTCCGGCCGGAGGGCAAGCGCCTGGTCGACCATGCCCTGGCCGATGAACAGGAACGCGTTGTCCGCCAGGTGCGCGCCGTCGAGCAGATCGACGAGGTCGCGCAGCCGGATTCGTTGCTTGTTCAGGAGGTAGTCGTTCTCGCCGCTCCGATACAGCCGGCGGCCGAGCTCGAGGACGCTGAAGTCGACCGGCAGGAGGCCGTCGGTATTGTCCAGGACGAGGGTCACGTCGGCCATGCCGAGGGCCTTGCGCTTCTCGGACCCGGCGAAGATCACGTCCTCGGACTTGCGGCTGCGGAGGGCCCGGCCCTGCTCCCCGAGCGACCAGCGGAGGGCGTCGGCGAGGTTGCTCTTGCCCGACCCGTTCGGTCCGACGACGGCGCTGATCCCGGGCCCGAATTCGACGACGGTCCGCTCCGCGAACGATTTGAAGCCCTGGAGTCGGAGCGCGAGGAGGCGGGCGGGCGCGCTCATCCGCGGGGCTCCGCCGCAAGGCCGGCCGTGAGGCCGGTTGCGACCCCGGCGGCGGGCCGATCGCCCCGGCCTGCGTTCTCGGCCCGGAGCATCTCGATGGCGTGCGTGGCGGCAGCGGTCTCGGCGATCCGGCGCGACGGCCCGCTGCCGACGCCGAGTGAGCGGCCGCCGATCCGGACCTCGACCTGGAACAGCTTCTCGTGATCCGGCCCCGACGCGTCGACGACGAGGTATTCGGGTCGCGCCCCGGACGTGCGCTGAGTGAATTCCTGGAGACGACTCTTGGGGCTCTTCAGCGTCGAGGCCGGGGTGTCCATCTCGATCTCGGGCCCGGCCAGGGCGAGCAGCCAGTCGCGGGTCGCGTCGTAACCGAGGTCGAGGTACAGGGCGCCGGCGAGGGCCTCGAACGCGGAGGCGAGGATCGACGGCCGGCGCCGGCCGCCGCGCTGGGACTCCCCTTCGCCCAGGAACAGCGACGGCCCGAGGTCGATCCGGTGGGCGATCCGGGCCAGGCCGACGGTCGAGACGATCGCGGCCCGCCGGGCGCTCAGCATGCCCTCGTCATCGGCGGGATGCGCCGCGAACAGGGCCTCGGAGATCGCGAGGTTGACGACGGCGTCGCCGAGGAACTCGAGGCGCTCGTTGTGGCCGGCGGCCGCGTCGGGATGCTCGTGCAGCCAGCTGGTGTGGACAAGTGCCTGCTCGAGCAGGTCCGGGTCGCCGACGAGGAGGCCCAGCCGCTCGGCGAGCGCGGCGGCGGGTCGCACGATCGGCGGGGTCGGAACGGTCCTAGGTGGACCGCTCGTCGATGTAGTCGACGGCGTCCTGGACGGTCCGGATCTTCTCGGCGTCCTCGTCGGAGATCTCGGTGCCGAACTCCTCCTCGAGGGACATGATCAGTTCGACCAGGTCGAGCGAATCGGCATTGAGGTCGTCGACGAAGGAGGCCTCGGGCTTGACCTCGTCCTCTTCGACGCCGAGCTGCTCGACAACGAGCTTCTTGAGGCGCTCGTACGTGGTGGACACTGGGAACTCCCTCCTCGGAGCTAGGAAGCCGACGACCGGTCGACCGTGTTGGAAATCCGCCCGAGAACGCCATTCATCAGGCGCCGCATCGGGTCTCCACTGTAGCTGCGGGATAGCTCGACCCACTCGGCGATCGCCACCCGGGCCGGCGTCGGCGAGTGTAGCACCTCACCGATGGCGCTACGGAGCAGTGCGCGGTCCATCGGGGCCAGGGTGCTGACCGGATACTGGGGCGCCGTCCGGCTGATCGTCGCGTCGATCGTGTCGCGGTGGGCGAGGACGTTGGCGACGAGGCTGCGGGCCAGCTCGGCGGCCCGCGCGTCGCCTTCGACCTCGGCCAGGTGGCGCTCGAGGATGGCATCAGCGGTGCGCTGGCCGAACTCGGCCTCGAAGACCGCCGCGAGAGCCAGCCGGCGACCGGCGCGGAGGGCCCGGATCCGATCCGAGCCGCCGTCAGCCTCCGACACCGTCGACGGTCACGACGACCGACTCCAGACGCAGGCCGAGCAGTCGCTCGATCGCGGCACAGACGGCGCTCGCGACCTCGTCGGCGAGGGTCACGAGGCCCTGGCCGGGCCGGGCGACGATCCAGACCCGGACCCGGACGGCGTCGTCGGTCACGTGGGTCGTCACCGGTGCGCCGGCGAGGGCCGCCCGCCAGCGTGGACCGCCGCGCGACACGCGGGCCACGCCCGGGATGCCCAGGGCGGCGAGGGTCACCATCTCGGCGATCACGCCGCGTCCGACGGTCAGCTCGGGGCCGCTCACGAGGCGGGCTCGAGCGCGTCGGCGGGTGTGTCGGTGGCATCCGGAGCTGCGTCCGTCGCTTTGGGGACTGCCGCCGCGGTCGGTCGGAGGGCCTCGCCGATCAGCTCCGGCACGCGGGTGCGGGCCATGGTCGCCGCGACCCCGACGCCGTAGCCGATCATCCGTCGCTTGGCCCGGCCGTGGGTGATGATCACGGTGCCCTTGACCCCGAGCAGCGGCGAGCCGCCGACCCGCTCCCAATCGAAGACCGAGCGGATCCGCCCGATGCCGGGCTTCAGGAGCAGGTACGCGATCCTGCCGCGCCACGTGTTGCGGAACTCGGCCCGGAACAGGTCGAAGATGTAGGTCGAGAGGCCCTCGAAGAACTTGATCACGACGTTGCCGAGGACCGCGTCGCAGACGACGACATCGGCCTCGTGCTTCGTGAGGTCCTTGCCCTCGATGTTGCCGACGAAATGGAGGTCGGTCTGGTCGAGGAGCTCTGTCGCCTGCTGGATCCGGAGGTCGCCCTTGCCCTTCTCCTCGCCGATGGAGAGGAGGGCAACGCGAGGCGTCGCCACGCCGAGGACGCGCTGGCTGAAGATCGAGCCCATCGCCGCGTACTGGGCGAGGTTCTCCGGGCTCGAGTCCGGATTGGCCCCGATGTCGAGGAGGACGAGTGTCCCGCCCTCGGTGATCAGCTGGACGGCGAGGGCCGGCCGGTCGACCCCTGGCAGTCGCCCGAGACGCAGGACGGCGGCCGCCATGCCGGCTCCGGTGTGGCCGGCAGTGACGACGGCATCCGCTTCCCCGCGCTTCACGAGGTCGGTCGCGACGAGGATCGTCGAGTCCTTCTTCTCGCGCAGGGCGAGTGCCGGGTGCTCGTGCATCTCGACGACCTCGGTCGCGTGCACGATCGAGACGTTCGGCGGCAGCACGCCCGCGATGCGCCGGATCGTCGGCTCGTCGCCGACGAGAATCAGCCGGTCGCGCGGGAAGGCCCGGGCGTGGTCGAGCGAGCCGGGAACGATCTCGGAGGGGCCGTGGTCGCCGCCCATCGCGTCGACCGCGATCGTCACTCTCCGGCCGTCTTCGTGAGCCATGCCGGCGAGCGACGGGATCGGGCGGTCGAGCGCGGCGACCACCTCAGGAGGCGGAGTCGGTCGCGGTCTGCTTGAGCTCGACGGCCTGGCGGCCCTGGTACCAGCCGCAGTTCGGACAGACGTGATGCGGCAGCTTC
>JANLYK010000030.1:0-2418 GCA_031365595.1 Chloroflexota bacterium
CGGGGCCTTTCCTGTATGATCCGCCGCGCATGCGCAAGACCGGTCCCTACCTGATTCTGATCATCGGGCTCCTCGCCCTCATCGTCGACTTCGTTCCCGGCATCTCGGTGCCGGATGCCACGACCGGCGAGAACCGGGTCCTCGAGACAAAGCTCGGCCTCGACCTCCAGGGCGGCCTGCGCGTCGAATACCAGGCCCTCCAGGCGGGCGACCGGATCCCGCGGCCCGAGGACCTCGCTGTCATCCGCGGGATCATCGAGAACCGGGTCAACGCGACCGGCGTCTCGGAACCCGTGATCACCACCCAGGGCAGCGACCGGATCGTGGTGGAGCTGCCCGGCGTCTCGGACCCCAACGCCGTTCGCCGCCTCGTCGGCCAGACCGGCCGCCTCGACTTCGTCCCGCTCGGCTCCGTCCAGAAGAACGCCGGCGACAAGATCGACCCGGCCCAGTTTCCGACGCTCTTCTCGGGAACGGAGCTGTCGACCGCCGCGATCGCGACGGACCAGACCGGCAAGCGCGTCGTCACCTTCAAGCTGAAGGACACCGGCGCCAAGCTGTTCGAGGAGTACACGCGCCAGAACATCGGCAAGTACTTCGCGATCGTCCTCGACGGCAGCGTGATCTCGGCGCCCGTCATCAACAGCGCCATCCCCGGTGGCAACGTCGAGATCAGCCAGGGCGGGATCGGCGGCTACCCGCTCAAGGCGGCGACCGAACTCGTCACGGTCCTCCAGTTCGGCTCGTTGCCGTTCCCGATCCAGGAGTTGTCGAACGTCACGATCAGCGCGACGCTCGGCGAGGAGTTCCTCAACAAGAGCCTGCTCGCGGGAATCGTCGGGATCCTGCTCGTCATGCTCTTCATGCTGATCTACTACCGGCTGCCCGGCGTCGTGGCGAGCTTCGCCCTCGTGTACTACAGCCTCGTCCTGCTGGCGATCTTCCGGCTCATGCCGGTCACCCTGACCCTTGCCGGAATCGCCGGATTCGTCCTCTCGATCGGCATGGCGGTCGATGCCAACATCCTGATCTTCGAGCGGATGAAAGAGGAGATGCGCGCCGGCAAGTCCCTGCCGGCCGCTGTCGAGGCCGGCTTCGGGCGCGCCTGGAACTCGATCCTCGACTCCAACGTGTCGAGCCTGATCACCGCCACGATCCTGTATCTCTTCGGCTCGTCGACGATCCGCGGCTTCGCCCTGGTCCTGATCCTCGGCGTCCTGGTCTCGATGTTCAGCGCGATCGTCGTCACCCGCTCGATACTGCGCTTCATCGTGGCTCGCGAGTGGTCACGCAAGGCCGGCCTGTACGGGGTCAGCCCGAAGGAGTTCGTCGCCGGCGTCGGCGCGACCGGGCGGACCCGGCTCCGGGGCGAGGCGCGCACGCGTGTTTGACATCATCGGCAAGCGCCGCTGGTTCTTCCTGATCTCCGCCCTGGTCACGATCCCCGGCCTCTTCTTCATCCTCCTGACGCCCCTGACCGGCGGCAAGGAGGGCCTCCAGTTCACGATCGACTACACGGGCGGCACGACCTGGCAGATCAAGTTCGCCGACCCCAACGTGACCGCCGATCAGGTCGCCACGGTCTTCCGCGAGAACGACCTCCAGGCGATCGTCGTCAGGCAGGGCAACGGGTTCATGGACATCAAGACCGAGGCGATCGGGCTGCTCGCCCCCCTGCCGACCGCGACGCCGGTCCCGACCGTCGCCGCCTCGGGGTCTGCGAGCGCAGGCGAGTCCGCGAGCCCGAGCGTCACGTCGTCGACCCCACCACCGAGCGCGTCGGTGGGCCCGTCCGCGAGCCCGGCTCCGTCCATCTCGACGGCGCCCTCGCCGAGCGCCGCTCCCTCGCCGTCGGCCTCGCCCGTCGCGTCGGGCTCGGCCGCCCCGAGCGGCTCGGCCGGCCCGTCGGCGTCCGCCTCGCCCTCGGCCCCGGCCGGCAACACCCAGCTCCCCACCGACGGCAAGGGCGGCGAGATGGTCAAGGCCCTCGAGGCCAAGCTCGGCAAGATCGCGGAGCAGGCGTCACTGACGACGATCGGCCCGGTCGTCTCGTCGGATCTCATCAATCAGGCGTTGATCCTGATTCTCGTCGGATCACTCGGCATCCTGCTCTGGATCACGTACCGGTTCCAGGACGTGAAGTTCGGCGTCACCGCGCTCGTCGCGCTCGTCCATGACGTCATCGTCGTGGTCGGCATCTTCGCGATCCTCGGCTCGCTGTTCCGGATCGAGATCGACGCCCTGTTCGTCACCGCGATGCTGACCGTCATCGGCTTCAGCGTCCACGACACGATCGTGGTCTTCGACCGGGTCCGCGAGAACCGCGCGCGACACGCCGGTGAGCCCTTCGCGGAGATCGTCAACCACTCGATCCTGCAGACGTTCGCCCGCTCGATCATGACCAGCTTCACGGTCGTG
>JANLYK010000046.1:0-5875 GCA_031365595.1 Chloroflexota bacterium
TCGAGGTCCCCCTCCCTGCGGTCGTCTCGGTCAAGGAGGGGATCAACCTGCCGCGCTACCCGTCGATCCCGGGGCGGCTCCGGGCCAAGAAGAAAGAGGTGCAGCGGTCGTCGCCGGCCAGGCATTGCCGCGGCCTCGAGAAGATCGTGCTCCGTCTGCCGGAGGAGGAGCTGACAGCAGCCGAGGTGTTCGGGGGTGGCCCGGACGCGGCGCCTGCGGTCGTCGACCTGCTGGCCCGGATCGGAGTGCTCGACGGATGACCGCGCCGATCCTCGCCCTGGTGGTGGTCACGGGGAGCATCCCGGAGCGGGCATCGCTCGAGGCCCTCGCCGTTGCGCGTCGGCTCGCCCGGGACACCGGCGCCCCGCTCGAGGCGGTACTCATCGCGGACGCAGCGGCCGCCCGGGCCGCGGTGGCGACGCTGGCCGGTTCCGGCGCGACGACGGCGATCGTCGTCGACCACCCGGGCCTGACCCCCGACCATCCCGATGGCTGGGCGGCCGCGGTGGCCCACGTCATTCAGCAGCGCGGACCGGCCGCCGTGGTCGGTGCCGGGACGGAGCGCGGCAACGACCTGCTCGCGCGCGCGGCTGCCCGGATGAGTCTGCCGATGGCCGCCAACTGCGTGTCGGTCGAGGCCGGCGAGCGTTATCGCCTGGTCCGCCAGCGCTGGGCGGGCAGCCTCCGCGAGGAATGCTGGCTCGACGCTCCGATCCGGCTGCTGACCGTCGCTCCCAACACGGTGGCGATCGGCGAGCCTGATGGCGGTCCTGCCCCGGCGATCGAGGCGGTGGCCGTGGAGCTGACCGACCGCGACCTCGCTCTGCACGTCACGAGCCGCGAGGCGCCGGAGCGTGGCCGCATCTCGCTCGCCGACGCCAGGGTCGTCATCGGCGGCGGGCGCGGCGTCGGCAGCGGCGAGGGATTCGCCGACCTCGAGGAGCTGGCCGGCCTGCTCGGCGGTGCCGTCGGCGGCTCGCGGGTCGTCACGAGTGCCGGCTGGCGTCCCCACGCCGACCAGATCGGCCAGACCGGCCTGCGGATCGCCCCGGACGTCTACATCGCCTGCGGCATCAGTGGCGCGATCCAGCACATCGTGGGCTGCAAGGCCGCGAAGCACATCCTCGCCATCAACACCGATGCGGACGCCCCGATCATGGGCGTGGCCGAGTACGCGGTGATCGGCGACCTGCGCACGGTCGTCCCGGCGATCTCGGCCGAGATCCGGCGCCGCGGCGCGATCCGCGCCTGAGGGCTCAGCCGCCGTCGAGGCGGTGCCTGGCCACGAACGCTGCGGCCTGGGCGCGCCGCTCCAGGTTCAGCTTGGCCAGGATCGAGCTGACGTAGTTCTTGACCGTCTTGTCGGACAGGAAGATCTCGGTGGCGATCTCCTTGTTCGTCATCCCCTCGGCGACGAGGAGCAGGATCTTGCGTTCCTGCGGGGTCAGCCCGCTCAGTTCGTCGTGGATCTCGCCGTTCGCGATCTGGCGGACCCGCTGGAGGACCCGCTCGGTCACCGCCGGATCGAGCAGGGATTCGCCGCGACCAACCGCCTCGAGCGCGGCCACGAGATCGCGCGCCCGGATCTGCTTCAGGAGATAGCCCGCCGCGCCGGCGACGATGGCCGACAGGACCGCCTCGTCGTCCGGGAACGAGGTCAGCATCACGACCCGCGTCGCGGGCAGCTCCGCCCGGATCTCGCGACAAGCCTCGACGCCGGAGCCGTCCGGCAGGCGGACGTCCATCACCACGATGTCCGGCTGGTGCCGGCGGGCCTGGTCGAGCGCCTCCTCGACGGTCCCGGCCTCGGCGACGACCTGGAAGTTGGGCCGGCGATCGAGCAGGGCCACGAGCCCCTGACGCACGACCTCGTGATCGTCGACGACGAGCAGGCGCAGCGGCCGGGTCACCGAACCCGGGGCGGCGGTGGGGCGATCGTCGGTCATGAACGGGCTCCCGTGGAAGGTGGCAGGCTCAGGGTGATTCGTGAGCCGGCGCCGGCGGCGCTGTCGATATCGATCCGGCCGCCGATCGAGGCGGCCCGGGCGTGCATGTTGCTCAGCCCATGGTGCCCTGCAACCGCTGTCCGGGTCGAGTCGAACCCGACGCCGTCGTCGGAGATCTCGAGGACCGGCCCGTCGGGCGACTGCCGGAGCTCGATCCCGATCCGCCGGGCGCGCGCATGCCGAACCGCGTTGCTGAGCGCCTCGCGCACGAGGTGCAGGAGCTCCGCGCCGGCCTCGCGTGTCAGGCCGGGATCGGCGGCCGGGTCGAGATCGACATTCACCTCCATCAACCCGCCGTGCCGCACTTCCTCGGCGAGAGCGGCCAGCCCGGCGACGACCTGGCTGCCGTCGACCGCCTCGGGCCGAAGGCCGTAGATGAAGTTCCGGATGTCGCGGATCGAGAGGTTGATCGATTCGATCGCGGCATCGACCCGGGCGGCGGCGTCGTCGGGCGCCTCGGCCATCAGGTCGGGCACGTCCTCGAGGGACAGCCCGACTCCGTACAGCGACTGGATGATCCCGTCGTGGAGGTCGCGCCCGATCCGGTCCCGCTCTTCGGCGACCGCCAGTCGACGGACCTGGGCGTGGAGCCGGGCATTGTCCATCGCGATTCCGGCATGGCGGGCGAAGAGCTCGACGAGGCGCTGGTCGTTGGCCGAGAACTCCGCGGCGCCGATCTTGTCGGTCAGGTAGAAGTTGCCGATCGAGAGGCCCTTGGCCGCGATCGGCACGCCGAGGAACGAGGTCATCGGCGGATGGTTGGCCGGGAACCCGGACGAGTCGGGATGGCCGGCGATCGACGGGATCCGATAGGCCCGGCCGTCGCGGATGATCAGCCCGAGCAGCCCGCGGCCCTCCGGCAGCGGCCCGATCGCGCGCCGAGTCTCAGGATCCATTCCGGACGTGATGAAGCGCTCGATCCGGCCGTCCGGTCCGGCAATCCCGAGGGCCGCGTACGTGGCGCCGACGAGATCGCGCACGCGGTCGACGATCAGCTGGAGCACCTCCTCGATGTCGCGGACGCCGGCGATGGCGCGGGCCGCTTCGTCGACCGCCGTGAGCGCCGTCGCATCCGGCGACGTGGCGGACGCCGGCTCGGCGGCTTGGGCGATCCCGGATGGTTCGAGCATGAACGGAGCCTAACCCGTGGCCCGCCTTCGTGACGTCCGGACCCCGACGTCCGGGCCATCCAGCACCTACAGGTCGCGGGTTCGACAGGCCAAGGTCCATCCATGACTCAGCAGCCGTCCGCGACGGCCCCTTCGTTGCTCGCTCCATCGGTCGGCGTCCAGGCTCAACCGCGCTCTGTCGCACGCGCCGACGAACGCCCGACCGGACCGATCGTGTTCGGTACCGAGTTCGGGGTCGTGTCCACCGCCGCCGAGCGGGTCGCGATCCGTGCCGCGTACGCGACCGGCGTCGCGCTTGTTGTGGTTCATGCCATCGATCCGCGCCGGCTGCGTCTGCCCTGCGGCCGATTCCTCCTTCGGGTCGATCAGGCCCGGTCGGCCCGCGAAGCCGACGGACAGGCAATCATCGAGCGCGTCCGGGCGGCCGGCGTGCAGGCCCACCTTCTGATCTGGGACGGGGATCCGGCGAACTGCGTCCTGGAGGCGGCTCGGGCCGAGGGCGCGTCGCGGATCGTCGTCGGCTCGCATGGTCGCGGGCGCCTGGGGCGGGCGATCGCCGGCAGCGTCTCGGCCGCCATCGCCGCCGATGCCGTATGCCCGGTCGACATCGTGCGCGGTGACAACGTTGCGGAGGACGTCGTGACCGTGGTGCCCAGGGGCATCCCCTCGTAGATAGCCGCGCGGCGGATCGGCGCCCGATCCCGGTCGGCGCGCTGCTAGCATCGGCGGCGATGACCGATCGAGGCTGGGAGTACGTCATCGTCGGCGGCGGCAGCGCCAGTTGCGCGACGTGATCGCGTCTGCGAGGGACGCGGCCCCCGTCGCGATCCTCGACGTCTCCGCCAACCGGACGACTCTTGAACTCGGCCACCCCGATGCCCGCGCGATCCTGGCCGGCGGGCTGCTCGATCGACGTTCACCTGCGCGTCTTTGCCCCGGTCGCTGCGCCCACACGCCCGTCGCCCGCGCCGGCGTGATCCTCTGGCAGCTCGACGACCGCCCGACCTACCGGCTCCTCGTCAGCCCCTCGTTCGCCGCGTATATCGCCCAGGGGCTCTCGGACGCGATCGGCGAATCCAGATGATGCGTCGGGCCGGCTTCGCGCTGCTCGCGAGTGCCCTCGTGACGGCGTGTCTCAGCCCGGCGCCGCTACCGACGAGCCCCACGCCCTCTCCCACCGTTCCGACCGGCGCCCCGGCCAGCTCACCCCGCTCGAGCCCGACCACGTCCCTCCCGGCCAGCCCGTCGCCGATGGTGGCGGCCTCGATCGATCCCGTGCTTCCCCTCGGACGTCTCGTCCAATGCGGCGCGGGCGCACCGGCATTCCCGGCCGAGATCCTCCAGCGGCCCGGATCGGCCGAGAGCGGCACGGACGTGCCCACCAACCTGCTGCGCGGCCTCGTCTCCCGGCCCGCCGACGAGAACAACCTGCCCCAAGCAGGGTGGACGCGCATCGAGGTGTCGCCGAAGACGGTGCTCTTCATCGCGCGCGGCGTCGACGGATGGAAGGTCGTCGGGGTCGAGCTCGGCGCGAACGGCTGGGCAATTGATCAGTACGGCTCGTGTCGCCTCGCGCCCCTGTTCGCCGCCGGCGTGAACGCAGCAGTCTGGTGGATCGATCCGGCCGCCGATCCACTCAAACCCGACGCAACGCGGGTCGATGGCCTGGTCAACGAACTCGCGTGCGCCAGCGGCCGACCGCCGATTGGCCGCGTCCTCGACCCGGTGATCGACGACCGCCCAGATCGGGTGATCGTCACATTCGGTGTCCGCGACCAACCAGGCGGGCAGGACTGCCAGGGTAGCCCGCCGCTGGCGGTTCCTTTCGTGCTCCCGACGCCGCTCGGGACGCGGCGTCTGTTCGATGGCGGCGAGTTCCCGCCGCGCGACGCGGCGATCCCTGCGCCTTGACCAAGTCGCGCTGCTAGCATCCCGGGCCATGGCGGACCGAGCGTGGGACTACGTGATCGTCGGCGGCGGCAGCGCGGGCAGCGTCCTGGCGAACCGCTTGTCGGCCGATCCCGGGACGCGAGTCCTGATCCTCGAGGCCGGCCGCTCCGACTGGCGGATCGATCCGTTCATCCATATGCCGGCGGCGCTGACCTTCCCGATCGGCAGCCGCTTCTACGACTGGCGCTACGAGTCCGAGCCCGAGCCGTTCATGAACGGCCGGCGGGTGTTCCACGCCCGGGGCAAGGTGCTCGGCGGAAGCAGCAGCATCAACGGGATGATCTTCCAGCGCGGGAACCCGCTCGACTACGAACGCTGGGCGGCCGAACCCGGGATGGAGACGTGGGACTACGCCCACTGCCTGCCGTACTTCAAGCGCATGGAGGACGCCACGGCGGCCGACGCCGGCGATCCGTGGCGCGGTCACGGCGGTCCGCTCGGGCTGGAGCGCGGGCCGGCGACCTCGCCGCTCTTCCAGGCGTGGTTCGAGGCGGCCCAGCAGGCCGGCTATCCGCTCACCACCGACGTCAACGGCTACCGCCAGGAGGGCGTCGCTGCGTTCGACCGGACCATCCGGCGCGGTCGCCGGATCAGCGCGGCGCGGGCGTATCTCCACCCGGTGATGGGCCGGCGTCGGCGCAACCTGAAGGTCCGGACCTCGACGCTGGGGACGAAGATCCATTTTGAGGGGACCCGGGCGGTCGGCGTCGAGATCGAGCGGATGGGCGGCGGGACCGAGACGATCCGGGCAGGCGAGGTGATCCTGTGCGGCGGCGCGTTCAACACGCC
>JANLYK010000049.1:0-6385 GCA_031365595.1 Chloroflexota bacterium
ACGGCGGCGCCCCATCGACCGATCATCACGCGACGCGGACCAGGACGAGGTCGCCGAGGGTGCCCGACAGGACCAGCCGGCCGGCCGAATCGAGCCGTGCCCCGGTCGCCGCACCGACAGCGCCGATGAATCGGGACTCGAGATCGTTTCGGATCGGGTCCGCGCACCCACGCAGCGTGCCGACGAGATTGGCGATGTGCAGCCCGCCGCTCGCGGGGTCGAATGTGTAGCCGCCACCGTAGAAGTTGCATCCGCCGTTGGCCGACACCTGGGTCGGGTCGAAGGACAAAGTCACCTCGGTCCCGGCCGGCACCGCGCGTCCACCGATGGCTGCCACCCGCCAGGTCGTGCCGGCCAGGATCAAGGGTCGACCGGTCTCACCAGGCGACGGGTCGGGCGTGGGGCCGCACGCACCGACCAGCAGCACGAATGCCGCGAGCGCGAGTCGAAGAGCGATCACCGCGCCACGACGGAGAACTGCGCCCTCAGGTTCCCGGCCGGACGACGACGACCGGCGGACCACCCGCCGCGACCCGGTCGATGGCCTCGTTGCACAGGGCGTCGGCGATGGTGTTCTGGGCCCTCGGGACGTGCGTCGCCGACCAGCGATCAAAGCCGCGGAGGGTCCGGCGCGAGGTCTCCCAGAGCGGAATCAGCTTCGCGTCCTTGACCCGCCAGCGGCCGGCGAGCTGCTCGACGATGAGCTTCGAGTCGAGGAGCATCAGGATCTCGCGGGCGCCGAGCTCGGCGGCGAGGGCGAGCCCACGGACGACCGCGGTGTACTCGGCCACGTTGTTCGTCTGGTGCCCGAGGAACTCCGAGATCGACGCATCGGGCCGGGCGCGCGGGTCGCGCGCATCGGGCCGGGCGAGGTCGATCAGGGCCGCACCAGCAGAGGCCGGACCGGGGTTGCCGCGCGCGGCACCGTCCGTCCGCAACACGTAGCCACGGGGCCGCGCAGGCCCTTCGCCGTCCGCACTCTCCTCCCCCGTCGCCGCCATGTCGGGGAAGAGCGTGTCGGCTACGTCTGCCGCTCCACGATCGCCGAGCTGACCTCGAGGATCGCCTGGGTGATGTGGATCCCGCGCGGGCAGGCGTCGGTGCAGTTGAAGATTGTCCGACAGCGCCAGACCCCGTCCTTGTCAGCCAGGATCTCGAGCCGTTCGTCGCCGCCCTCGTCGCGCGAGTCGAAGATGAAGCGATGGGCGTTGACGATCGCGGCCGGCCCGACGTACGAGGGCTGCGCCCAGAACGACGGGCACGACGACGTGCACGCGGCGCACAGGATGCACTTGGTCGTGTCGTCGTAGCGGGCCCTCTGCTCGGGGCTCTGGATCCGCTCGCGGGCCGGCGCCGGGGTCTCGTCGATCAGGAACGGCTGGACGCTCCGGAGCTTGGCGAAGAACCCGTCCATGTCGACGATCAGGTCCTTGATCACCGGCAGCCCGGGCAGCGGCGCGATCGTGATCCGGCGCTTGCCGAGCTGCTCCACGCGCATCTTGCAGGCAAGCCGGTTGCGGCCGTTGATGAGCATCGCGTCCGAGCCGCACACACCGTGGGCGCACGACCGGCGGAAGGTCAGCGTTCCGTCCTGCTCGTACTTGACCCGGTGGAGGAGATCGAGGACGCGGTCGGCCTTCGGGTCGGACTCGACCGTGTACGACTCCCAGTGCGGCTTCGTGTCGCGCTCGGGGTCGTAGCGGAGGATGCGGAGGTCGACCTGCATGTCGGTTCGGGCTCTCTCGTCTCGGCTCAGTAGGTTCGCGGCTTGGGTTGGAACTGGGTGATCGTGACCGGTTTGTAGGTCAGCTGCGGATTCCCGCCGCCCGGTCCGCGAGTCGCGAGGCTGTGGGTCAGGAAGTTCACGTCGTCGCGGTCGGGATAGTCCTCGCGGGCGTGGGCCCCGCGGCTCTCCTTGCGGTTCAGCGCGGCGACGACCGTCGTCTCGGCGCAATCGAGCAGGTAGCCGATCTCGCGCGCCTCGAGCAGATCCGTGTTGAAGACCGAACCCTGGTCGGCGATCCCGACCTTCGCGTAGCGCTCCCTCAGCTCGCGGACCATGGGCAGGGCGGCCGACAGGAGCGTCTCGTCGCGGTACACGCCGACGTTGTCCATCATCACGTTCGCGAGGTCGGTCCGGATCCGGGCGGCGTTCTCACCCTTCACGTTCTTCTTCAGGGCGGCCATCTCGGCCCGGACCGGGTCCTCGACATCGCGGTCCAGCTCCGGCATCCCGACGCCCTTCACGTCGAGCGCCATCTGGCGTCCGGCCCGCCGGCCGAACACCAGCAGGTCGACGAGCGAGTTCGTGCCCAAGCGGTTCGCGCCGTGGACGCTGACGCAGGCGCACTCGCCGGCCGCGTACAGCCCGGGCACGACCGTCGAGGCCGCGTCGCGCGTGACCCGGGCCTGGACGTCGGTCGGGATGCCGCCCATCGCGTAGTGGGCCGTCGGCTGGATCGGGACCGGCTCGCTGATCGGCTCGACGCCGAGATAGACCCGGGCGAACTCGGTGATGTCGGGGATCTTCTCCTCGATCAGCTTCGCCCCGAGATGGCGAACGTCGAGGTACACGTAGTCCTTGCCGCCGATCCCCTTGCCGTCGCGGATCTCGAGGTAGATCGAGCGCGACACGACGTCGCGCGGGGCGAGGTCCTTCATCGTCGGTGCGTAGCGGGCCATGAACGCCTCGCCCTCGCCGTTGAGCAGGATTCCACCCTCGCCGCGGGCCGCCTCGGACAGGAGGATCCCGATCCCGTAGATCCCGGTCGGGTGGAACTGGTAGAACTCCATGTCCTGCATCGGGATCCCGTGGCGGTAGGCCAGCGCGACCCCGTCGCCGGTCAGCGACCAGGCATTGGACGTGATCCGGAACATCCGCCCGAAACCACCGGTCGCGAGCATCACGGCCTTCGCCCGGAACGTGTGCATCTCGCCGTCGGCGATCCGGTAGGCGACCGCGCCCGCCGCCCGCCCGCCCGAGCCGAGATCGCCGCCCTCCGACAGCAGGTCGACCACGTGGTACTCGTCGTAGAACTTCACGCCGTACTTGATGCACTGCTGGTAGAGGGTCTGGAGGATCATGTGGCCGGTCCGGTCGGCCGCAAAACACGATCGGCGAACGGGGCCCTCGCCGTAGTTCCGGGTGTGGCCGCCGAACCGGCGCTGGTCGATCCGGCCGTCGGGCGTCCGGTTGAACGGCAGGCCCATGTGCTCGAGCTCGATCACGGTCTCGATCGCCTCGCGGGCCAGGATCTCGGCAGCGTCCTGGTCGACGAGGTAGTCGCCGCCCTTGATCGTGTCGAACATGTGCCACTCCCAGTGGTCCTCCTCCTGGTTGCCCAGGGCGGCACACACCCCGCCCTGGGCGGCGCCGGTATGGGAGCGGGTCGGGTAGAGCTTCGTCAGGACGGCGGCATCGACCCCGGCCTTGGCCAGCTCGAGAGCCGCCCACAGGCCTGCCCCGCCGGCGCCGACGATGATCGCGTCGTGGTCGATCCGCACCTCAGGCCGCCACGGGCAGGCCGACGCTCTTGGCCGTCAGAAGGGCGATCGTGCCCATCAGGAACAGCGTGATCGCGAGCATGTAGAGGCCCATCGTGAGCACGGTCCGGAGGCCGCCCCGGGTGTAGTCGCCGACGATCGTCCGAAGGCCCATGAACGCGTGGAACACGACGAACAGGAGCATCAACCAGTCCGCCGTCCGGACCGACAGGTTGGCCCAGCGCTCGGTGATGAAACTCGCGGTCTGGTCTGCGGGGTCGTACAGGACGTGGGTGATCATGTAGTGGCTGAGGGCGAGCACGAACAGACCCAGGCCGGTCAGGCGCATCAGGTACCAGACGGCGAGCTCGAAGCCGCCGCCGGGCCGGGCCCGGCTGCCGGAGCGGCCGTTGATCCGACGCGGGGCGCTCATCGCGGCCCCTCCCAGATCGGCTTGAGGATGACGTAGGCGACGGGCAGGCCGACGAGCGTGAAGATGACCCAGTTGACGTACCAGATCTGGCGGTGCCAGCGGGTCATCGCCGGCCAGAAGTCCATGATCACGATCCGCAGGCCGTTCAGGGCGTGATACAGGAGCGCGGCGCCGAGGAGCGCCTCTCCGACTCTGCCGGGCGGGCTCCCATAGATCCCGAGCAGTTCGTTGTAGAGCGTCGGGTTCGCACCGGACAGCCAGATGTCGAAGACGTGCAGGACGATGAACACCCAGATGGCGACGCCCGAGACGCGGTGGAAGGCCCACGCGATCATCCCCTCGGAGCCGCGGTAGCGGAGCATCATCGGGATCGGTCGGTCCTGGACGTGCGGCCGGGCGCGGTCAGTTCGACGCGCCGGCGCCGGCGGCGGGCGAGGCCGTGGCGGTGGTCGCCGGATTCGCACCCAGGCGCTCGATGATCGCGTCGGCGTACTCGCTCGTCCCGGCCTCGCCGCCGAGGTCGTAGGTCGTCCGTCGCCCGTCCGCGATCACCTCGCGCAGGGCCGTCTCGACCCGTTCGGCTGCCGCCTGCTCGCCGAGGTGGCGGAGCATCAGGACGCCGCTCAGGATCAGCGCCGTCGGGTTGGCCTTGTTCAGGCCGGCGTACTTGGGGGCGGAACCGTGGACCGGCTCGAACACGGCCGCCTCGGTCCCGATGTTGGCGCCGGGCGCGACGCCGAGCCCGCCGACGAGCCCCGCGCACAGGTCGCTCACGATGTCGCCATACAGGTTCGGCAGGACCATGACGTCGTACAGGTCGGGCTTCTGGACGAGCTGCATGCACATGTTGTCGACGATCCGGTCCTCGAACTCGATCCGCCCGTCGTAGTCCGCGGCGATCGTCCGACAGCTCTCGAGGAACAGCCCGTCGGACAGCTTCATGATGTTCGCCTTGTGGACCGCGGTCACCTTGCGGCGGCCGTTGGCCACGGCATATTCGAAGGCGTAGCGCGCGATCCGCTCCGACGCAGCCCTCGTGATGATCTTGATGCTCTCTGCTGCGTCGGGGCCGACCATGTGCTCGATCCCGGCGTACAGGTCCTCGGTGTTCTCGCGGACGATGACGAGATCGACGTCCTCGTAGCGCGTCTCCAGACCCTTCATCGAGCGGGCCGGACGGACGTTCGCGTACAGCCCGAGCGCCTGTCGGAGCGTCACGTTGGCGCTCCGGAAGCCGCCGCCGACGGGGGTCGTGATCGGGCCCTTGAGCGCGACCTTGTTGCGCCGGATCGACTCGAGGACGGGCTCCGGGAGCGGCGTGCCGTGCTCGGCGATCATCGCCTCGCCGGCCTCCTGGACCTCCCAATCGAACGCCACGCCGGTGGCCTCGAGGACGCGACGGGTCGCCTCCGCCAGCTCCGGACCGATGCCGTCGCCGGGGATCAGGGTCACGCGGTGGGTCATGGCGCCATTCTAGCCGGGCGGCTGGCGGCGCGACGTCGTCCGGTCCGGGGGCCGAGTCCACGACCGCCGGACGTCAGCGCGGTACCATTCACGCCCCGCACCGCTCCGCCGGAGCCCATTCCGGCGTCAGCCCCGGCCAGGAGCCACGTCCGACCGTGATGACCCACGCGTGAAGATCCAGGAAGCCGACGCCAAGTCGCTGCTCGTCGCCCAGGGATTGCCGGTCCCCGCCTGGGAGGTCGCCCACACCGCGGTCGAGGCCCGCGAGGCTGCCGAGCGATTCTTCGCCGCCGGCGCCCGGCAGGTCGTGATCAAGGCCCAGGTCCTCGTCGGTGGCCGAGGCAAGGCCGGCGGCGTGAAGCTCGCCGGGTTCGCCGAGCAGGCCGAGCTCGTCGCCCAGGGCATCCTCGATCTCGAGATCAAGGGAATTCGCGTCCGCAAGGTCCTCGTCGGGCCGGCCGCCGACATCGAGAAGGAGTACTACCTGTCGGCCGTGCTCGATCGGGCGAGCCGGAAGATCCTCCTGATGGGCTCGGCGGAGGGCGGCGTCGAGATCGAGCAGGTCGCCGCGGAGCGGCCGGACGCGATCGTCACGATCCACGCCGATCCGCTCCTCGGACTCCAGCCGTTCCAGGCCCGCGAGATGGCGTTCCGCCTCGGGCTCGGCGCCCATCTCAAGGACGCGGTCGCGATCGCGACGGGGCTCGTGCGGACGATGCTCGCGTACGACGCCGACCTGGTCGAGATCAACCCGCTCGCGATCGTCAACGACACCGGTGCCGACGGTCTCGTGGCCCAGCGGCTCCAATGCCTCGACGCGAAGGTCACCCTCGACGACTCCGCCCTCCACCGTCACCCGGGGCTCGAGGACCTGCGCGACCCCGATGAGGAGGACCCGGCCGACAAGGAGGCGCGCGAGGCGGGCCTGACCTTCATCAAGCTCGACGGCACGATCGGCTGCATGGTCAACGGCGCAGGCCTGGCGATGACGACGATGGACCTCGT
>JANLYK010000063.1:0-2430 GCA_031365595.1 Chloroflexota bacterium
CACGACGACGGTCCTGGCCTACGGCGTCGTCTACGAGGCGGCGATGGACGCCGCGTTCCGGGCGGCCGAGGCGCACGGCATCCGGGCGATCCTGGGCAAGGTGATGATGGATCGGCTGACGTACGACGAGACGATCGAGCCGTCGTCGATCCTGGAGCGGACGTTGCGCGAGAGCGCGGACCTGGCCGGCCGCTGGCACGGGGCGGGGGAGGGGCGACTCGGATACGCCGTCACGCCCCGGTTCGCGGTCTCGTGCACGGCGGAGCTACTTGCCGAGTCCGCGGCCCTCGCCCGCGAGCTTGGGTGCTGGTGGCAGAGCCACGTGTCGGAGGATCGGGGCGAGATCGCCGAGGTGGCGCGTTTGTTTCCCGGCGCCCGCGACTACGTCGACGTATACGACCGGGCGGGCGCGCTAGGGCCGCGCTCGGTGCTGGCCCACGCGATCCACCTGTCGGCGGCCGAGCAGGAGCGCCTGGCCGAGACCGGGACGCCGATCGCCCATTGCCCGACATCGAACTTGTTCATCGGGGCCGGGGTGATGCCGCTGAGTGAGCGGATGGCGGCGGGTCTGGCGGTCGGCCTCGGTTCCGACGTGTCCGGTGGGGCGGAGCTGTCGTTGTTCGGGGTGATGCGGGCCGGGGCCTACGCGCAGCAGGCGCTTCGCGCCGCGTCGGTTGGCACCGGCCTGGCGTCGGCGTCCACGGTGCCACTCGGGCCGCTCGACTGGCTCCGTCTGGCCACCCTCGGCGGCGCCCGAGCCCTCGGCCTCGACGCGACGATCGGCTCGATCGAGGTGGGCAAGGAGGCCGACCTGATCGCAATCGATCCCGGTCGGACCGCGCCGCTCGGGGCCGACCTCGACGACGCCGACCTGCTCGACGACCCGTCGCTCCTGATCAGCCGGCTCATGTTCCGAGCCCACCCCGACATGGTCCGCGCCGCCTGGGTGCGCGGTCGACAGCTGGAGGGTCCGTCGTGATCGACGCGACATTCCGCCACGTCAACGTGATCGCCCGAGACTGGCGGGCCCTTGCCCGGTTCTACACGGAGGTCTTCGGCTGCGAGTTCGTGCCGCCGGAGCGTGATATCAGAGGCCCCGTGCTCGAGCGCGGCACGGGTCTTCCGGGCGCGGCGTTGACGGGCGCCCATCTCCGTCTGTCCGGGCTCGGCCCCGACGGCCCGACGCTCGAGATCTACCAGTTCGCGTCGCTGTCCGACGAGCCGGTGTCCACCCCCAACGGGCCCGGGTTCCGCCACATCGCGTTTGCCGTGCCGTCGGTCGCGGCGGCCCGGGACGCGGCACCGTGAGCGTCACAGGATGACGATCCCGCCCCTGCCCGGGTCGTCGCCGCGGCCGAGCGCCGCGAGGATCTCGCGCGTGCGCAAGGGCAGGTCCGTGAACGCGCCCGGCGTCGCGGCGAGCGCTCGGCGGTTCCGACGCGTATCGGCGACGAGGAGGATCAGGTGATCCTCGCCACCGTCGCGGCGCTTCAGGGCGAGACGCCGTTCGAGGGCCTGGATGTCGTCGAGGACGGTCTCCGCCTCGACCGGTCGACGCCAGTCCGAGCCCCGGATGACCGCGTCCCAGGCCCGGAGATCGCCCTGGACTGCAACCGGTACTTCTTGCGACCAACCCAGGCTCACGTGGAGCCGCGCGCGAAGTCGCTCGAGGAGGCGTTGCTGGCCGGCATCGCGGATCGCATCGCCGGCCGGAAACGCCCTCAGCCGCACGTCGAGCCCGACGACCGCGCCGATCGCGACCACGTCGGGAACCGTGAGCTCACCGAACGCGCCCCGCTCGAAACGCCAGATCCGGGCGTGGTCGATCCCGGTGGCGTCCCCCACTGCACGGAGGCTCAGTCCGGATCCGATTCGGGCTCGTCGGGCGTCGGAGGCGACCGTCCGCATGTCATCGTTGGCGCGTCGTCTGCCTCGATCACTGGGCCGCTCGCGAGTGCTCATCTGGGCGCATCCTGGCAATTCACGCTCACCGCCGGCTTACTGCCCCATTCGTCCATGTTGCTGTCAGCCCCACATGGGACGAACGGCACCCCGACTCAGCCCCTCCGGGAGCCGATCCGCGGTCGCTTGTTGCTGTCGGCGCCACAGGTGACCAACGAGGCCTGGAATTCGACCACCAGATCCAGTCTCAGCCGTCGCTCGTGGTGCTCACGGCAACATGGGTCGAGTTGGTGGAACTGGGACCCGACGTCGCGCGCATCGGCGCGCTCGACGGGCACGGAACGGGCCGCATGAGCGAGCACGCGGAGATCCTCATCACGGGCGGCGCGATCGTGGACGGGACGGGGGCGGCGGCACGGAGCGGCGACCTGGCAATCCACGACGGCCGGATCCGCGAGGTGCGGCCCGGCGAGGAGCCGCCGCAAACGCAGCGAACGATCGACGCGCGCGGCAAGGTCGTCGCCCCGG
>JANLYK010000376.1:0-1658 GCA_031365595.1 Chloroflexota bacterium
CCGGATGTGACATCAGCTTCAACCGCGACAAGATCGTCCGCATCTATCCCGGCGTCTACTACGGCGGCCTCAGGATCCGCCAGACCAGCCAGCCGTTGAGCGTCTACATGGCGCCGCGGATCTACTACATGTCGGGCGGCGGCTTCACCGTCACGGGCGCGGTGGTCCTGAAGTCCGTGGACGCGGCCACGCTCCTGAACCCACTACCCACCGCGTTCGGCGGAGGCGTCCTGATCTACAACACCGACAACGCGGCGACCTGCTCGGGGTCGGGCCCGGCCTGTATCGGTCCGATCGATTTCCAGAACACGACCGGCGGCGAGGTCCGCCTTCAGGGCTACACCGACAGGACGTACTCCAGGATGCTGATCTGGCAGGACCGGTTGGCGTCGAGCCAGCCACCGATGGCCACCGAGGGCACCACCACGATGACCCTGAAGGGCGCGATCTACCTCCCGAAGGCCGACTTCAAGTTCAGCGGCAACGGGAGGTCGAATGTCCTCGACGCCCAGGTCATCTGCGACGAGTTCGACGTCGGGGGCAACGGCAACCTGTCGGTCACCTACGATCCGGACGACGCGGTCAAGATCGGCGGGGCTGGCCTGGTCGAGTAGGTCCCGGCACGCGTCGTCCCAGGTCGCGGCGGTCAGCCGGTCGGCTCGGGCGTGTCGGTGGAATCGGGGGCCTGCGGCGTCTCGCCGGGCCTGAGGGTCTCCGCGGGCTCGGGCGTCTGGGTGCTGCCACTCGATCCCGAGCCGGATCCCGAGCCTCCACCGTGATCGTCCGTTCCCGTCGGTGATGGTGTCTCGGTCCGGGACGGGGCCGTGCCGGTGGTCGACGGGGTTGCCGAGCCGGTGGGCTCGGCCGACGCGCTCGGCGACGGCGTCGGGCCGATCGACGGCGACGGCGCCACCGAAGGCGAGGTCGACGGCGATGGCACGACCGGACTGGGCGAGGGCGATGCCTGATCTGGCCCGAACAGGCCGATCGCACCGACCGCCGCGCCGCCGACGAGGGTCAAGCTGCCGACGGCGACCACGAGGACGAGGGCGAGGGCCTGGGCGCGCACGCCGACCGGCACGACACCGCTGGTGACCACCCGCCAGGCATCGCCGACGGCTTCCGCGGCCGATCGCAGGTGACCCGCGAGGAGCGCCACCCCAAACGCTCGGACCGGCTGCGGCAGGGGCTCGGCGGCCACCGCGGCCATGACTCGATCGGCGAAGTCGTCGCTCACGTGGAAGCCGCCGGCGGCCGCGAGGTCGTCCAGCTCTCGGGCCATCTCGGCGGCGAGGCGCTCCTCGTCGGCCGGGTGGATCGGCATCTCGCGGCTCACAGGGAGCTCCGATCGAGAGTGCCACGGAGCCGAAGGAGGCCGCGATGGAGGTGCGTCTTCACAGTCCCGAGCGGACGGCCGGTCTGGGTGGCGATCTCGTCGAGGCTCAATTCGCCGAAGAACCGCAGGGCGACGACCTCGCGATACGGCTCGTCGAGGCGCGCGACGGCCGTACGCAGGCCCGCCGCCCGCTCTGCGCGCAGGGAAGACGTTGCCGGATCCTGGCCACCCGGCAGGTCCATGCCGCGGGTCGGGTCGGTCGCGTCGATCCACGTGACCTCGCGCCGGCTCTTCGCGCGGCGGATGGCGATCCGGACCGCGA
>JANLYK010000205.1:0-12192 GCA_031365595.1 Chloroflexota bacterium
ACGAGGGTCACGCCAGCAGCTTCGATGGCGACGTCGGCACCGCTCCCGATCGCCACGCCGACATCGGCCCGGGCGAGCGCCGGCGCATCGTTGATTCCGTCGCCGACCATCGCGACCACCCGACCATCGGCCTGGAGCGCCGCGACTGCCGCTTCCTTGTCCGCCGGCAGGACCTCGGCCCGGATCCGATCCGGCCCGATCCCGACCTGGGCGGCGACCGCGGCCGCAGTGCCCGCTTGATCGCCGGTGATGAGCCAGACATCGATGCCCGCTGCCTGGAGTTCGGCCACGGCGCGCCGGGCCTCTGGCTTCACCGGATCGCTGATGGCGAGGACGCCCGCGACGCTGCCATCGACGGCGATCCAGACCGGGGTGCGGCCGTCCGCGGCCATCGCGTCGGCGGCCGCCCGGAGGGGTGCCGGGTCGATTCCGCGTTCGTGCAGCAGGCGGGCGGTGCCGACGATCACGGCCCGGCCGTCCACGGTCCCGCTGACGCCGTGGCCGGCGGTCGCCTCGAACCCGGCGACCTCGAGGAAGCCGAGTTCGGCTAGGCGCGCCCGGCTGACGATCGCCGCCCCGAGCGGATGCTCGCTTCCGGCCTCGAGCGAAGCGGCCAGATCGAGCACCGATTCTTCGGTCCACGAGCCCGCGACCTCGATCGCCCCGACGGTCGGGCGGCCGGCGGTCAGGGTGCCGGTCTTGTCGAACATGACCGTGTCGATTCGGTGGGCCCGCTCGAGAGCCTCGCCGCCGCGGAACAGGATCCCGGCCTCGGCGCCGCGCCCGGTCCCGACCATGATCGCGGTCGGCGTGGCGAGGCCCATCGCGCACGGGCAGGCAATGATCACGACGCCGATGAACGACGTCAGGGCGAGCGTCAGGCGCGGTTCGCTGCCGAACGCGAACCAAGCAGCGAATGTGAGTGCCGCGATCACCAGAACCGCCGGCACGAACAGCTCGCTGATCCGGTCGGCGAGCCGCTGGATCGGCGCCTTGGAGCCCTGGGCGTGCTCGACCAGGGCGACGATCCGGGCGAGGGCCGTATCCGCGCCAACGCGCGAGGCCCGGAAGCTGAAGGTCCCGGTCGTGTTCATCGTCGCTCCGAAGACCTCGTCGCCGGCACCTTTCGCAACCGGGATCGGCTCGCCGGTCAGCATCGACTGGTCCACGGTCGAACCGCCGTCGATCACGATGCCGTCGACCGGGATCCGGTCGCCGGGCCTGACCCGGAGCAGGTCGCCGGGCTGGATCTCCTCGATCGGGACGGAGCGGTCGCCGCCAGGCCCGATCAGCAACGCCGACGTGGCCTGCAGGCCGATCAAACGCCGGATGGCACCGCTTGCCCGGGTCTTGGCCCGGGCCTCGAGCCAGCGGCCGAGCAGGATCAGGCCGAGGATGATCGTGGAGCTGTCGAAATAGGTCTCGGGGTGAAGTCCGGCCTGATGGACCCACGCCGGGTTCAACGTGACGGCCACGCTGTATGCCCAGGCGGCGCTCGTCCCGACGGCCACGAGGGTATCCATCGTGGCCCCGCCGTGACGGCCCGCCCGCCAGGCCGCCCGGTAGAACCGCCGGCCGGCCCAGAACTGGATGAAGGTCGCGGGCACCAGGGCCCAGGTGTTGATCGACTCCATCGGGATCGACGTCTGGGGCCAGAACATCGCGACCATGATCACGAGCGCGACACCGATCGAGACCGCCGCCTCGAGGAGGAGGCGGCCGGCCTCCTTCGAACGCTGTCGGTCGTCCAGTTCGGCGGCGGCGCGCAGGGAACTCCGGGCAGCGGTCTCCTCGGCGGTCGGCGGCGGCTTCAACTCGTAGCCGGCGGCCTCGATGGTGCGGGCCAACTCGGATCGGCCGGTCCGCTCCGGCAGGTAGCGGATCGTGGCCATCTCGGTCGCGAGATTGACAGAGGCAGTCTCGACGCCGTCGCTCTTCTTGAGAAAGCGCTCGATCCGGTTGACGCACGACGCGCAGGTCATGCCCGCGATGGGCAGCTGGACCTCGACGGCCGGGCCGTCGGCGGGGGTGGGATTGAACTGGGTCGGGGCGCGGCTGCTCATACTCCCCGGGAGTATACCAGAGATGTGCGCAGGTGCCCGACCGTCAGTCGATCTCGCGGCTCAGCTGGCGCTCAGCACGCGTCTCGCGCGCGATCCGGTCGGCGAGACGGACGGCCTCATCCGAGGCCGCGTCCACGCGCGGATCCTGCGGATCGAGGGCCAGCTTCTCGTCCTCGAGCACCGCCAGCCGCCCGATGTCGGCCCGGATCGATTCGGCGGTCGCTTTGAGATCCTGCTCGGCGGCGCGCTCCGCCGCGGACTCGTCGTGGTCGTTCATCGCGTCCTTCTCCTGGGTGAAGGTCGGCGCGCGGGCCGTCAGTGGCTGGAGCGGACCCAGTGCCCGTCGCGATAGACATACCAGATGTGGGCGTTCTCACCCGCGAGCTCACGCGGCCGGACGAGGACGAGCGGGTACATCTCACGCAGGCAGTCCTGCAGCGCGTCCGGCTGATCGATGCCGCCCCGGACCAGTCCCTCGGCCAGCGCCCGGAAGGCGTCGTCGTCGGGCGGGTTCAGGACAAGCGTCGGCCGCTGTTCCTCATCCGACATCATCTCGTCCGCTCCTGGCGCACACGGTCGGACGCCGAAGGTGACGGCCCGACATGCCGGATCGGTGAGTCAGTTGCAGCGGTATTGCACTCCGGTGTGGAGGCGCGGCAGACCGCCGGCGCGCGCCCCGCTCCCCCCGCTACCAGCCCGCGCTGCCGGGCGCGCCCTTGATTGGCCCGACGATGGCGCTCGTCACCCAGCCGCCGTAGAAGCCGCCCGGCTGGGGCTCTGCTCGCTCATCACCGACCCACGCCTCGTCGACCTTCGCGGCGTAGAACGCGAGGTGGTCGCGGATCGCCTCGAAGCCCGGGTTCGGCTGGTGGTAGGTCCAGGCGACAGCCGGGATTCGACGCTCGCCGTCGATGAAGTCGAGGTAGGTCGCGGATCCCTTCCACTCGCAAACCGTCGAGCGGTCGGTGGCCCGAAGGCGACCGAAATCGACGTCGTCGGCCGGCAGGTAATAGACGGGGGCACCGGCTGTCTCGACGACGCGCAGGGCGCGCGTCGAGTCGGCGAGGGCGAGGCCGCCGACCACGACGCGCACGCGCTGCGCGACGGCTTCGACGCGCGGCGGCCGCGGGTAATCCCAGACCGACTCCTGGCCCGGCCCGGGCTCGACCGCGACGACTCCGTGGGGAAGGCGACGTTCCACCGATCGAGCATAGCGCGGCCCGCCCGGACGATCGATCATGAGGACATGCGGGCCGTATCCGATGAGCGCGACCGAATCGCCGGCGCGTCCTTTGTCGTTGCCGCGGTCATCGGGCCGTGGGGTCCGATCCAGGTCGCCGCCGCCAGCCACGCGGTGGTCGGCATCGCGATTCTCGCCGACCGTGAACCGTTCACCAGCGAGGTCGCTCGGCGAACCGGTCGGATCCCGACCACCCTGACGAACGGAATGCTCGATCGTGCCGTCGCCGCGGTCGAGGCATTCGTCGGCGGCGAACCGGACGCCTTCGCCGACCTGCCCCTCGACTTGGCCGGACGTGGTGCGTTCGATCGGGCCGTCCTCGGCGGCGTGCGCGGCCTGGGCTGGGGCGAGGTCACGAGCTACGGCCGCCTGGCCCGGGCAATCGGGCGGTCCGGAGCGGCCCGAGCGGTCGGTGGCGCCGTCGGCCGGAACCCGATCGGCCTGGCGATCCCGTGCCACCGCGTGATCGCCGGCGACGGCACGATCGGTGGGTACGGGGGTGACTGGTTCGGCAGCCGGGACCAGCTCCTCGAGATCAAGCTCGAGCTGCTCGAGCGCGAAGGGATCCGGTTGCCGGTCCAGCTCGATCACGGGTGACCGGATCGCCCCATTCGAGGCAGTCGGCTTGGGTACACTCGGGCCACGTCGAGCCGGCCCGGATCCCGCGGGTCGCCCACAGGGAGCCACCGTGACTGATGCGGCAACCGACTCCGGCAACCCGGGCACGACTCCCGGCGACGGCGACGCTGCCGGGATGGCAGCAGGCGGTCCGCCCCTCTCGCCGTTCTCGGTCTTCCGGCGGCGCGACTTCCGGCTCCTCTGGTCGGCCCAGCTCGTCTCGACCGTCGGGACCGCCCTGACCGATCTGGCGGCCGGAATTCTCGTGTTCAACGCAACCGGGTCCGCCTTGGCGGTCGGCCTGATGTTCGTGGCCGCCGCTGTCCCCACGCTGGCGGTCGGCCTGTTCGCCGGTGTGTTCGTGGACCGCTATGACCGGCGCAAGATCATGGTCATTTCCGACCTGCTCCGGGCCGCGATCGTGTTCGCGATCCCGTTCCTGATCAGCATCAACATCGTCCTCCTGTATCTGGCGGTCGCCGCCGTGAGCACGATCTCGCAGTTCTTCAACCCGGCCAACGACGCCCTGCTGCCCGAGGTGGCGAGCGACGAGGAGCTGACTGCGGCGAACTCCTGGATCATGATCAGCTCGTTCGGCTCGACCTCGATCGGCTTCGCCCTGTCGGGCCTGCTGGCGACCGCGTTCAGCATCAATTGGGCGTTCTATCTCGACGGGGTGACCTTCCTCTTCTCGGCGGCCCTCCTGATGTTCGTCCGAGTGGGCAAGATCGAGGTCGAGGCCGACGCAAGCGTCAAGGCCGTCGTCGAGAACCTGAAGGAGGGAGTTTCGACCCTCGTCGGGACCCCGCTCCTCCGATCGCTCTTCCTGAGCGGCGTGCCGGTCTACTTCTCGTTCGGCCTGTGGAACGTCCTGCTGCTGCCGTTCGCGATCGACGCCCTCCATGCCACCGAGTTCGAATACGGCATCCAGGAGGGGATGACATCCGTCGGCTTCGTCGTGGGCAGCCTCGTGATGGCCCGCCTCGCCGACCGATTCCGCGAGGGATCGTGGATCGTCGTTGCGACGATCGCCATGGGCCTGGCCGGGATCCTGTACGGCGTGGCGACCACGGTGCCGATGGCGATCATCCTGGTCACGATCTCCGGTTTCTTCAACGCTCCGTCGTCGATCTCCCGGCGGGTGCTGATGCAGCGCAACACGCCACGCGAGATGCGTGGCCGGGTCTTCTCGGCGTTCGCCGTTGCCCGCGACGTCGTCTTCCTCGTCGGGATCGCGCTGGCCGGCCTCGCCGACATCATCGATGTCCGGATCCTCGTGGTTGCCTCGTCGATCGTCCTCGTCATCGCCGGCCTCGTCACCGGGGTCATGCCCGGGCTGGGTCGGCCGGCGACCGAATGGCGCGCGGCGATGTCCGCGCTGCGCCGGGCGAAGGCCCAGCCGACCGGGCCCATCGCCGTCCGCCCGATCACCCTGGCCGACTTCGACCGCCTGGCCGGTCACCTGCCTGCGCTGTCACGCCTCGATGGCCCGATGCGCGATGCGCTCCTCGCCGCGTCGTCCGTTCGGGAGGTTCCAGTCGGAACCACGATCGTCGGCGAAGGCGAGGTCGGCGACGCGGCCTTCTTCATCCTCGACGGCCGAGCCGCGGCCGGAACGCCCGACGCCGAGGGCGGCTACCGATCGCTCGCCTCGATGGCGGCGGGTGATTTCTTCGGTGAGATCGCCGCCCTGACCGGGAGCCGGCGGACGGCGACCGTCGTGGCCGAGGAGCCGACCACGGTGGTCGAGGTCCCGGCCGCCGCGCTCCGCTCCCTGATGACGGTCCCGGAGCTCAGCTCACTCTTCCTCTCGAAGTTGACCGAGCGCCTGAGTCGAACGAACACCGCGGATCTGCCGCGTTTCTCGGGCGTCGATCAGGCGTCGCTCAAGGACCTGCGGACGCCGCGCCCGAGCGCCGAGGCTCTGCCCAAGAGCTACTGACGCGGCCCGGCGACCCGAGCGGAGCCCTGCCGTGTGCCGCACTTGACAGTGCACGCGTCGGGCGGGGGGGTGTTCGGACCGCATCAAGTGGTCCATGATGGCGGCATCGAAGACCACGCACGACCCGGGTGCCGCCCGGGATCGGGGGATCGAGGAGGCTCTGTCGTGAAGAAGTTCAACCGTCTACCGCGGGAGCAGGCCAGCGGCGCGCCGGATGACGTCGCCCACCGGAACACCGATGACGGGCTCAACAACGACGGCCGGGAGGTTGTGGCTCATCGAGCGCGGTCGGCCGTCCGCTTCGCGCCGCGCCTGCCCGGCACCGGCGGCGACTTCCGTCGGCCATCCGGGGGCGGCGAAGTCGACGGCGACGATGTCGAGGGCCATGGCCGGCCGTCCGGCGACGACTTCGGGCCGCGCCTGCCCGGCACCGGCGGCGACTTCCGCCGGCCGTCCGGTGGCGGCGAGGTCGACGGCGACCACAACGTTGTCGAGGATGACGCCCGCTGAACGTCTGAATTCCTGACGCGGCGGCACGCGAGCCGCCCGAGTCGCCCCGTCCGGTCGCCGGACGGGGCGTCATGCTGTTCCGCTCAGCTGGTCGAGGAGGCGGTGGCCGCCAGGATCGTCTTGACTTCGAAGGGGCTGACCGCAGGGTGGGCGGACCGGATCCGGGCGGCGAGGCCGGCGATATGCGGCGCGGCGAAGCTGTTGCCCGTCGCGACGATCCGGCCGCCGTCCTTCCAGGCGACGTCGACGTCCAGCCCATACGCCCCGAACTCGACCGGCGGCCGCGGGTTGTAGAACCAGGCCTCAGGGTCGCGCACGTCGTGAGCGGCGACGGAGACGACCGACGAGAACAGCGAGGGATAGCTCGCCACCGCGACGTTGTTCGCCGCGCACACGAGCAGGGCATTGGCGAAGTACGCGCGGTCGGCGAGGTCGTGGAGCGTGCCGTACATCGACTCGCTCCGCGAGGACAGGCTCAGGTTGATGACCGAGGCACCCTGCCCGACGGCCCAGTCCAGCCCGGCGGCGAAGGCCAGGCCCTTGCCCCGGTTGTCCGCGCCGAGCACCCGGACGGACAGAAGGGTCGCCGCCGGCGCCAGCCCATGCACGATCCCGGCGCAGGCGGTGCCATGTCCGACGGCGTCGATCGGCTCGTCCGGGACGATCCTGGCGTCGTCGCCGTCGAGCTCCACCCGGACGCTCTGGCGGAGCATTCCGCCGACCGCCGGATGGCCGCCCTCGATGCCGGAGTCAACGACTGCCACGACGACCCCTGCCCCGCTGCCGTCGCCGAACGCCCACCCCCGATCAATGTCGGCGAAGGGCATCTGGCGGGCAAGGGCCGCCCGACGGTCCTCTGCGAACGGCTCGCTCCAGGCCGGGAGGACGCTGCTCATCGGAGACGGGACCGGCCGGCGTGGCCGCGCTCGGCCCGACCGACCAGGACGGCCAGCAGCTCGCGGACGAGGTCGAGCTGGGCCGGGTCGACGGCCCGGATGCGGGCCACCTGGTCGGCGAGGGCCCAGAGCGGCTCGGCCTCGTCCCCGTCGAGGTTGGCGACGGCGGCCGCGACGACCGATTCGACGTCCGATCCGCCGGCCGCCCCGGTGTTGGATTCCGCGGTTCCTCCGTCGTCCGATCCGGCGCTCAGCGAGGTCAGGGCCGTCGCCAGGAGCGTGGCGGTGTCACGCTCGAGCCGGCTGCTCCGGATCGCGACCGCAGCCTGGCGGGCGAAGGCCGAGGCCAGCTCGATGTCACGCAGGTCGAAGGAGCCGTCGCCTCGCTTGTCGAGGACCTCCAGGACGCCGAGCACGCCCTCGTCGTCGATCAGCGGCACCGCGACCAGGGTCCGCGGCACATAGCCCGTCTGCTCGGCTGTCGTCCGCTCGAACCGGGCATCGTCGGCGACATCCGCGAGGGCGAGCGGCTGACCACTCGAGAAGACGTAGCCGGCGACGCCCTCGGCCGGCCCGATCGACAGACCGACGACGCCCTGGCCCTGATCGCCGGCCGCGACCGTGAAGACGAGGCGGTCCGTCGCCGCGTCGTGCAGGGCGATCGAGGCCGCCTCGGCATCGAAGAGCAACACCGTGGCATCGACGATCGACCGCAGGATCGCCGTGCCGGCGGTGGGAGACAGGCGCCGGGCGGCCTCGACCCGGATGGCGATCGCGCGAAGGGCCGACAGGAGTGCGTCCGGATCCGCGGTCACCGCTCCACCGTTCGGGCGAGGCGCTCCACATCGACCACGACGAGCCGATCGCGCTCAATCCGGACGAGGCCCTGGTCGGTGAGGTCGGCGAGCAGGCGGTTCACCGACTGGCGTGAGCCACCGATCATGCCGGCCATCTCGGACTGGGTGTAGGGCCACGCGATCCGGGCCTCGCCGCTGGTGATGCCCGCGCTCGCGGCGAGACGCACGATTCGCGACGCAAGGCGACCCGGCAGATCGAGGAAGTGGAGGTCCTCGACGTGGCCTGTCAGGCGCCGGATCTCCATGGCGAGCGAGGCCAGCAGGGCCCGGCGCAGCCCGGCATCCGTGTCGATGAGCTCCAGAAAGGCGTCGCGGTGCAGGATGAGGGTCTCGGTCGCCTCGACGGCCACGATCGTCGCGGAGTGCGGTGCGCCGTCGAGGATTGCGAGCTCTCCGAAAAACTCGCCCGCGCCGAGGATCGCGACGATCGCGGGCTCGGCGCCCTCGTCGCTGGGCAGAACCACCTTGACGGAGCCGCTGGCCAGTACGAACAGGGCGTCGCCCGGGTCACCCTGATGGAAGATCGTTTCGCCACGCCGGAATCGACGGACCCGCAGAACCCGGACGAGGGCGGCAATCGCCTGCTCGTCGGCGGCGCCGAACAGGCCGCTCGCCCGGAGCGCGTCCTCCGCCATCGCGTCGTCGGTCAGCGCCATGCCCTGCCTTCCCTCGTCGCCCACGGCCACGCTACGGCGCGGCTCCGGCGCATCGTACGCGGTGGGAGGAGCTCAGATCGGGCAGGCGCAGCGCCAAGACGGCGGGACGACCTCGACTCGCGGGGGCGACGCGGGCACCGCCAGGTCCTGATCAGGATCGGGCGACGGGCCGCATCGGATACAGGCCGATGACGATCGGGGTTCGCGGGTCGAGCGACAGCTCATAACCGACTTCGCCGCCGCGCAGCAACTCGCCCAGGAGCGACCCCTCGCGGCTCGGCAGCCCGACGTACACCCGGGCACCCGCGCCGAGGTCGATCCCGGTCACGTCGTCCTCGCTGCCGTTGATCCCGAACCGCCGGCGCAACTCGTGCATCGGCACGTACGGGCGACTCTTGATGAAGCGCCGGAGCTGGGGCGCCGTGCAGACCGGTCCGGCGGTGAAGCCGGGCATCTCGATCGCATCGGGGCCCCGATGATCGTCGGGCCGGGCCGGCGGGTCCACCGGTTCCGCTGCCGACGGAAGCCGGAGATCGGGACCGCTCGAAGGAGAGGCTTCGGCACCTGGGACTCCGGTCGATCCCGGCGCCGCGACCGCGATCGCCGGCGCCTGGCTGATCGGCTCCCCGTGGGTGCGCTCGTCACGCATCGATCCGGAACCCGGGCGGCGATCGACCGCTCGGCGCTCGCCGGGGAGCGAGCGATCGGTTCCGGCCAGATCGACCGGTTCGAACTCCGCGCCGCGAGGTTCCGTTCCGGTCGTCGCTGCGGCGGCGTCCGGACGCGGCCGGGCGGCCTCGGACGGCCTCGATTGACCGGTTCGGTGCGGGCGCCCCCCGTGGTGGCGCCGGCTCACGGACCGGTCGCGCCCCGGCGGTGGGCCGGTGCGGCGTTCGTGACGGCGGCGCCGGAGCGCCGCGGAAAGGTCGAAGGCATCGGTTCAAGCCTGGGGGCGAGCCGGTGTCGGCACGTCATCCAAGGATGATACCGCGCCCTGTCCGCGGTGGGCCGCCCGAGTTCCGGCGCTGATCTCACTCGGGGCTTCGTCGGCGGCGGTGTCGGCGTCGGGCGGCGCCTGTGTCGGCGTCAGCCGGCCACCACCCGCAGCTCGCGCGGCTCGTTGTTCATGACGATCGGGCCGTCGGGTCCGCAGACCACGATGTCCTCGATTCGAGCTCCGTAGCGGCCGGGCAGGTAGATCCCGGGCTCGACGCTGAACGCCATCCCTTCGCCGAGCGGCTCGTCGTTGCCGGCGACCAGATATGGCTCCTCGTGGCCCTCGAGTCCGATCCCGTGGCCGGTCCGGTGAAAGAAGTTCTCGCCGTAGCCCTCGGCGTCGATGATGTCTCGGGCCGTCCGATCGATCGCCTCGGCGGGCACACCCGGCCGGACCGCCCGGGTGGCCGCGACCTGGGCGGCGAGCAGCACCCCGAACAGGTGGCGGAACTCCTCGGTCGGACCGTTGGCCTCGTCGCCACCGGTCACCCACAACGTCCGGGTCGTGTCGCTGCCATAGCCGCCGAGCGCGCCGCCGATGTCGAGGACGATCGGCTCGCCAGCCAGGATCACCCGGTCCGACGCCTCGTGATGAGGTGACGCGGAGTTCGGACCGGAGGCGACGATCGCGAACTCGGCCAGCTCGTGGCCCTCGGCGAGGAGTCGCTTGCGGACCTCGCGAGCGACGTCCTCCTCGGTCCGCCCGACGAGGCGGCCAGAGGCGATCTGGTCGACGACCCGATCCGCCGCCGCCCCGGCCAATCGAAGGAGTTCGATCTCGTCGGCGTCCTTGACCATCCGGAGCTCGCGCAGGACCTCGGTCGCCGAGACCCAGCGGGCGCCCGGTGCCGCAGCCTGGAGGCGCAGGAGATGCAGTGACCAGAGGCGATCGGAGACCGCGATCGTCGCGGCTGCCCGGCCGCGTGCGCGCTCGACGAGCCCGGCGACGAGGCCATGCGGATCGTCGGTCTCCATCCAGGTCTCGATCGCGACATCGGTCCGGAGACCCGCCCGGGCAGCCGGCTCCTCGAGCCGCGGGACGACGAGGACGGGCGCCACGCCGGCGACGACGGCCAGCATCGTCAAGCGCTCGAGAGGCATCGCCCGGTAGCCGGTCAGGTAGTCCAGATCGGGCCCGACGCCGATCAGTACCGCGGCGAGGCCGCGATCCTCGACAAGCGCCGCCAGCGCCGCCAACCGCTCGGCGTAACGCGAGCTCGGAATCCGCGGGTGGGCGGGGGCGGCCGTCGTCATCGGTTCGGAACCTCCTCGGCTGCAGTCCGCCCGGAGGCCGCGAGCCAGCGCGCGATCGTCGCGGGACCGTCCTCAAACAGCTTGCGGTAGGCAAGGACGCGATCGGCCCCGACCGCGAGCGCGTTCCGGCGCAGGACATGGTCGTCGTGCTGGCCGACCGCGAGAACCGGGAAACCAGCATCGCGCGCGGCGGCGATCGAGACCAGGCCGTCGTAGGCTCGGCTCGTCAGGTCGACGATCGCGCCGCCCAGCCCGGGCGTGGCCAGGGCCGAGGCGTAGGCTTCTGCCGTCCGGACGACGACCGGCTCGGCACCCGCGGTCCGGACATGACCCGCCAGGCGGGTCGACCAGATCAGGTCGTCCGCCAGGACGACGATGCGTGCCGGGCACTCGCTCGCGGACATCGTCGTCGGCGCCCGGCTCAGCCGAGCGACTCGAGGAGGTGGCGGAAGACGTCGCGGGCGGTCACGACGCCGGTCGGGCGGCCATCCTCGACGATCGGAATGTGGCGGAACCCGCCGACGGCCATCTTGTTGATCGCCACCGCGATCGTCTCATCGTGGCGCAGGACGACGGGGTCGCGGGTCATCAGATCGCCGATCGACCGACGGGCCGCGGGCAGGCCGGCGACCTTGAGAACCGCATCGCGATCGGTGAAGATTCCGACAAGCCGGCCATCCTCGGCGACGAGCACGCAGTCGATCCCGTCCTCGTGCATCCGGCGGATCGCCTCGTCCACGTCGGCCTCGCTGTCGACGACGGTCGGAGCGGTGATCCCAAGGGCATCGAGATGCTCGCCGAGCAGCTGGCCCTTGAACGTTGTCGGGGACTGCGGGACGTCATGCCCGGCAAGGTCCGAGCCGCAGTTGTCGCAGACGTCGGAGCCCAGCAGGTTCTTGAAGCCGCAGGTCGGGCAGCGCATCCCACTCATCGGGCTACTCGACGGTCCAGGTCTCGCCGCTGGCGAGGGCGTCGGCGAGGTCGCCCACGCCGTGGGCCGCGACCGCGGCGGAGATCTGCTGGGCGATCAGCTGGTCGTGGGTCGGCCGCGGGACGGCGCGCAGCACGCCCACGGGAACCGGGTAGTCGGGCCAGAACATGCGTGACAGCATCAGGGCAAGGTACGGCTCGTCGGCCTGCTCGTCGTGGACGAGGAGGTC
>JANLYK010000212.1:0-3035 GCA_031365595.1 Chloroflexota bacterium
CAACCTCGGGCACTCGTTGGGGCATGCCGTCGAGGCAGCCGGAGGATTCGGTGACCTGCTCCACGGCGAGGCCGTCGCCCACGGATTGCGCGGCGCGGTCCGGATCGGGGTCGAACTCGGGGTGACGCCGAGCGACCGGGCAGAGCGCATCGAGCGGCTCCTGACGACGCTCGGGCTCGCGACCGGGCCGCTCCCCTACCCGATCGCAACGGTCCTCGGCGTCCTGGCGGCCGACAAGAAGCACGCCGACGGCGCGCTTCGCTGGGTCCTCCCGACGGCCGACGGATCAGTAGTCCGGTCGGACGTCCCGGCCGACGTGGTCGAACGGGCGGCGGCATCTCTCCTGGCTGTCCCCGGGTCGGCGGTCTCGGCATGACTCGCGTCCTCGTCCTGCAAGGGCCGAACCTGAACCTGCTCGGCTCGCGCGAGCCGGAGATCTACGGCCACGACACGCTCGACGACATCCACGCGGGGATCGCGGCGCGGGCCGCCGAGCTGGGCCTCGACGTGGACTTCTTCCAGTCGAACCACGAGGGTGCCCTGATCGATCGGCTCCATCGACGCGATTTCGACGTCGCGATCGTCAACGCCGGCGGACTGACCCACACGTCGGTGGCGCTGCGCGATGCACTGCTTGGCGTCCAGCGCCCATTCTGGGAGGTCCATCTGTCGGATCCTGCGACGCGCGAGCCGTTTCGAGCGGTCAACTTCCTGCACGACATCGCGATCGCATCGATCGTCGGCCAGGGCAAGCGCGGGTATCACCTCGCGCTCGACGCAATTGCGGCCCTAAGCGCGGAGGAGTCCGGCGATGGCTGAGCGGCTCCGTCCGGACGAGCCGGCCGAGCTGCGCAGGCTCCGGCGCCGGATCGACCTCCTGGACCGCCGGATCGTCAAGCTGCTGAACGACCGGGCCGAGCTGGCGCGCGAAGTCGGGAAGGTCAAATCCGACACCGGGCGGCGCGCCATCCGCGATCCCCAGCGCGAGCGCGAGGTCCTGATCCGGGTCTCGATGGCCAACGCCGGGCCCACGCCGCAGGCGGACCTCCTCGCGATCTTCAAGCGCCTGTTCGCCGTGGCGCGGGGGCTCGAGCGGGCCGATCGGACGCGAGCGCGGCGAGCCGAGCCGTTCGGCGGGACTCCGGGGTCCGTCGAAGACTGATCCGCCTACATACAGCCGATCCCAGGGAACGTGGACCGCGGCCAACGCTCGGTGTGACTCGGGCTGACGACATACGCGTCTCGTCCGGGATCAAGCCATAACTCCTGGTCGCCCGAGCGGTAGCCGCTGTCCACAGCGCGGGTGGGTAGCTCGGCGGTCGCGTCGAACCTGGTCGCCGTCCATTCGTCCATCACGCCCTTCGGGTCTCGGAAGTAGACGTCCCCCCCAACCTGCAGCCAGATTGCCGAGTCCCACCCGCAGTGGCCCGGGCCGGGTTGCGAGTGGATCGTCGCAGTCGAGACCCGTCTGCCGGACGCGTCCGTCCAGATGGTCACCGGCCAGGTGATCGGGACCGCCGGATCGAACTCCGAAGCATCGCAGGCGCGCAGCCCAACGACGGACCAACCGGGGACATACCGCGTGCGATCGGTCAGGACGATGATCGCCCGGGGGCGCCCGTCCACGACGTGGCCGAAGCTCGCCCAGTGGCCTTCGGCATGGAGCTCGTCGAATCCGCCCGTCGGCAGGCTCCCGTACATGTTGGTCGGGCCGAGGAACAGCGTAAGGGCCTCGCGCGCCGTCGCTGAGCCGTGATCTGAGAAGAAGGCATCGGGCGACGGATCGGCCGCGACCTCGTCGCCGATCGACGCGATCGGCCCGTCGCAGTCGAGTTGACTGGCGATGTCACCGACCCAGCTCGGTGCAGGCTCGGGGGTCAATGCCGGCGTGACGGTCGGAGCGGGTGTCGGGGTCGGGTCGGGCAGTTGCTCGATCCGGACGTGGAATCCGGTCAGGTCGATGTCGCGGATCAGAACGGCGTCGCCGGCCGGTCCGGGCTGGAAGAAGATCACGCAGACATCGTGGCGCTCGCCACCGAGGTCCCGTTGCGGGACGTTCAGCGGCTGGATCGCGATCCCGCTCGGACCGCGGAAGACGACGACGGTCGCGCCTTCGTCGGTGTCGAATGCGGCAACCGACGGGCCGGCGGCGCTGGGAAAGTAGCGACCGAAATCGCGCAGCCTGCGAGCCTCGAACACGTACTGGACGTTGTCGGTCAGGCCGCCGCACGGCGCCAATCGTTCCGGGACGTGCCAGTTCGCCGGGTCGGCGAGGACCTCCGGATCCATGCGCGCAGCTCGCTCGATGTCGGCGGCCGACAGGACCGGGACGATTCGATCGAACCACGTCTGGCCGTAGCGATGCACGATCGCGCCATCGGGCGGACCGACGGCAATGCACATCTCGATGACCGGATTGGGGGTCGAGAGATTCTCCGGCAGCCCACTCGGTTGCGGGACGTAGCGCTGACCGGGCCGCTGGCCGCTGATGACGACCAGGGCCGGGTCATCGACCTCGAGTTCCTCGGCGCCGCCCCACCAGCCGGGGAAGTAGAGCGGGAACCAGCGGGCGTGGGTCATCTCGAACACCTGTGCAACATCGGTCATGCCCGACGCGCACAGAGCCAACCTGGGATCGCCAGCGAAGGCCGCCGGATCCGGCGGCGCGGGCCGGGCGACACCGCCGATCAGTGGGACGCGACCGATGACCAGCCCGGCGACGCCCAGCAGGAGGGCGATCGAGGCGGCAGCCGCAAGGATCGAACGGCGCCGACCGGGCGACCGACCCGGCAGGGTCGCGATCCGCGCCCGGACAAGCAGGAGCTCCCCGTCGGTCGGCCGTCCGCGCTGGTCAAGCCAACCCTGGAGGGCGACGTCTAGCTCGGGGGTGTCGACCTCGTGTGCAGGCCAGTTGTGCGGGCCTTCGGGCGGCTCGATGACCGGGACCGGCTGCTTCTGACGCTGCACCACTTCTGGGGTCTGCCGATCGCCGAGACGGCCGGCCACCTCGGGATCCCCGAGGGAACCGTGAAGTC
>JANLYK010000229.1:0-2373 GCA_031365595.1 Chloroflexota bacterium
GGCTCCATGCCGGCGGCCTTGATCTCCTCGACGGTCGCCGGCCGGATGCCGGTCGAGGCCCCGACCGCGTTCGACAGCTTCGTCTCGTTGACCTCGAGGTCGCCGCGCACGATCGCGGTCACGAGGCGGCCGTCGCCCGTGACGAAGAATGCCGCCTTGGCGGTCCGCGTCTCGGGGACCTCGAGGAAGGCCGCAAGCGTCGCGATGGTGGTGGTCCCCGGCGTCGCGACCTCTTCGAGGGCGGCCGGGGCCTCGGCCTCGGACGCTGCGTGCTCGATGCGGGCGACCTGGCGGTTGGCGGCGTAGCCGCACGCCTCGCACAGGACGAGGACGTCCTCGCCGGCCGGATTGAGGACCATGAACTCATGGGCCCCGCTGCCGCCCATGATCCCGACGTCGCTGCTCACCGCGACCGTCTTGAGCCCGAGCCGCTCGAACGTTCGGACGTAGGCGTCGTACTGGGCCTGGTAGCTGACGTCGAGCCCGGCGTCGTCGCGATCGCAGCTGTAGGCATCCTTCATGACGAACTCGCGGACGCGGATGAGGCCGGCCCGGGCGCGCGGCTCGTCGCGCCACTTCGTCTGGAAGTGGTAGACCATCATCGGCAGCTGGCGGTACGACTTCACGATGTCGGCCAGCAGGATCCCGACGACCTCCTCGTGGGTCATGGCGAGAACCATGTCCCGGCCGTTGCGGTCCTTGAAGCGGGTGAGCTCGGGGCCGATCGCGTCGTAGCGACCGCTCGCCCGCCAGACATCCGCCGGGTGGACGACCGGCATCTCCATCTCCTGGCCGCCGATCCGGTCCTGCTCCTCGCGGATCACCTGCGCGACCCGGTCGTTGACCCGCTTACCGAGCGGCAGGAGCGAGTAGATCCCCGATCCCAGCGGGCGGATGTAGCCGGCCCGCAGGAGAAGTCGGTGCGACGGCATCTCGACGTCCGCGGGGTCGTCGCGCAGGGTCGTGAAGAACAGCTGGGAGAGACGCATCGGCGAAGGATAGCGGGCCCTGCCGCGGCCGCGGGTGAGGCCAACGGGATCGGCGCCCGGAATCGGACGACCAGCCCGGAATCCAGGTGATTGTCGACCACGTTCGAATGCGGACGATCGACCCGGCGAGGGGCGGGCCACCCTGCTAGCCTTCGGCCGTGCCCGAGAACGTGACGCTGCTCCTGCTGGCCGTCCTGGCCCTGGCCGTCTTGTTCGACTACATCAACGGCTTCCACGACACGGCCAACGCGATCGCGACCTCGGTGTCCACCCGGGCGCTGCGCCCGGAGCACGCGATCCTGATGTCGGCCACGGCGAACTTCGTCGGAGCCCTGACCGGGACGGCAGTCGCGAAGACGATCTCGTCGGGTCTCGCGGACACGCCGAGCGGCGCGCCCGGTCAGACGATCGTGGTCGCCGCCCTGATCGGGGCCATTGTCTGGAACCTGATCACGTGGCGGCTCGGCATCCCCAGCTCGTCGAGCCACGCCCTGATCGGCGGGCTGCTCGGCGCCGTCGTCGTCTCGGTCGGGGTGTCGGCGATCAAGGTCGACGGCGTTCGAGACCGCGTCATCCTGCCCCTCATCCTGTCGCCGATCGTGGGCGTGATCATCGGGTTCACGATGATGGTCGTCATCTTCAACGTCTTCCAACGCGCCAACCCGCGTCGGATGAACGACCGATTCCGGCGTCTCCAGGTCGTCTCGGCCGCCTTCATGGCGTTCAGCCACGGCTCGAACGACGCCCAGAAGACGATGGGCATCATCACCCTGGCCCTCGTCGCGGCCGGCATCCTGCCGGCGGCCTCGGCGATCCCGCTCTGGGTCATCGTCCTGGCCGCGACCGCGATGTCGCTGGGCACCGCGGCCGGCGGCTGGCGGATCATCAAGACGATGGGCCAGAAGGTCGTGAAGCTCGACCCGGTCCACGGCTTCGCCGCTGAGACGACGGCCGCGACGATCATCCTGACCGCGTCGCACTTCGGGATGCCGGTCTCGACCACCCACGTGATCTCGAGCGCGATCATCGGCGTCGGTTCGAGCGACCGGATGTCGGCGGTCCGCTGGGGTGTCGCCGGCAACATCGTGATCGCCTGGATTCTGACCATCCCGGCCTCGGGCTTCGCGGCCGCTGTCGCCTACCTCCTGATCTCGCCGTTCCTCTGATCGTCGCGCGCCGCGAGCGCGCCGGCGACGAATTCGACGGGACCCGCCACGAACGACTCCCACGACGGCCGACGTCGACCATCGCCGAGCTCGAGCCAGCGGATCGCGTAGGCGACCCGCACGGGTCCCGGCGGCTGGACAGCATCGAGCGACGCGCCGGGCTCCCCCCTCGGCCCGGCGTGCTCCCAGGGGCCCGAGCACTTGTCGCGCGAGACGGC
>JANLYK010000273.1:0-1984 GCA_031365595.1 Chloroflexota bacterium
GCCATGACCGGCCGCGTCTTCCGGCGCTCGCTCGATCCGGACCTGCCGGTCGCCGTCGCGGCGTTCGGTTCGACGATCCGCGACGCGACCGGCCGGACCTACCTCGATGCGGCCGGCGGCGCGATCGTCGTCAACGTCGGCCATGGCCGGGAGTCGATCGCCCGCGTTCTCGCGGACCAGCGGGCGCGTCTCGCGCACAATGGGAAGCGACAGACCGACGGAACGCGACCGGCCCGGTCCGCGGCCGACGGCTCCGAGCGCGAGGGTCATGACCGCCGAAGTCCCGCCTGCACCTGCGCCGCCGGCGCGCGACGGCGACGACGTTGCCGCTCGCGACGATCCCGAGGCGTATATCGCCCGCGATCGGCGCTGGGCGCTGGCCACCCGCTCGACGATGCCCGACCGCGTCCGCGGCGCGGGCCTGTTCGCCGACATCTCCGGGTTTACGCCGCTGACCGAGGCGCTCGCCAATGAGTTCGGCTCGCAGCGAGGCTCCGAGGAGCTGACCGCCAACCTCGATCGCGTCTTCCACGCGGTCATCGCCGAGGTGGATGCCTATGGCGGCGACGTCATCTACTTCTCCGGCGACGCGATCACCTGCTGGCTCGATGGCGACGACGGACTGCGCGCCACCGCGGCCGCGCTCGCCATCCAGGACGCGATGGAACGGGTCGGCACGATCATCATCCCGAACGGCACGACGGTCCGTCTCGCAGTGAAGGTCGCGGTCGCCGTTGGACCGGCGCGCCGGTTCGTCGTCGGCGACCCGGAGATTCAGTTGATCGATGTGCTCGCGGGCCGCCTCGTGGACGACCTCGCCGACGCGGAACATCACGCGGAGAAGGGCGATGTCGTCCTCGATCAGTCGGCCGTCGGCTCGCTGGGAGACCGGGTCCGGCTCCGCGAGGAGCGGACGGACGAGGAGAGTCGCCGATCCTTCGGCGTCGTCGAAGCCCTGACCGTCGAGGTCGAGCGGCAACCGTCGGAGGAGCCGCCGCCGCTCCAGGACGAGCTCGTTCGGCCGTGGCTCCTGCCGGCGGTCTGGGAACGGATCCGGACCGGACGCGGCGAGTTTCTCGCGGAGCTCCGCCCCGCCTACCCGGTGTTCCTGCGCTTCGGCGGCATTGATTACGACGATGATCCTGATGCGATCGAGAAGCTCGACGATTTCGTCCGGCGCGCACAACGGATCATGGCCGGCTATGGCGGCAACGTCCTTCAGCTGACGCTCGGCGACAAGGGCGCCTACCTGTACGGCGTCTTCGGGTCGCCGGTGGCGCACGAGGACGATGCCGCGCGCGCGGCCGCGGCCGCCCTGGACCTGCGCGACCTCGAGCGGACCACCCATGCCACGGAGATCCAGATCGGCATCACCCACGGCCGGCTCCGCAGCGGCACGTACGGGCACGCCATGCGACGCACGTTCGTTTGCCTCGGCGACGCGGTCAACCTTTCCGCCCGACTGATGTCCAAGGCGCCGCCCGGCGGAATCTTCGTGAGTGACGACGTCCGCCAGATGGCCGGCGACGCGTTCATCTGGGAGCGCCTCCCGGACCTGACGGTCAAGGGCAAGACCGCCACGATCGTCGCGCACCAGTTGAAGGGCTCCCTGGAACGCGCGTCGCGGCGCAAGACCCGGTTCGAGCTCGCCCTCATCGGCCGGCGGCCCGAGCTGGCTCAGCTCGACGAGGCACTTGAGCTCACGCTGGCCGGCGACGGGCGGATCGTCGGCATCGCGGCCGAAGCCGGGGTCGGCAAGTCACGACTCGTCGCCGAGTTCGTGCGGACGGCCCGCCGACGCGGCCTGTTCGTCGCGTTCGGCGAGTGCCAGTCGTTCGGGACCAACACGAGCTACTTCGTCTGGCGTGAGATCACGCGTCGGCTGTTCGGGCTCGAGGACGATGACCCGGTCGAGCTCCAGAGGGCGAGGCTCGAGGCCAGGCTGGCCGCCATCGACGACGGACTGGTGGCCCGCGCTCCCCTT
>JANLYK010000282.1:0-2937 GCA_031365595.1 Chloroflexota bacterium
GACCGCGATGTCGCGGGCGCGCAGGCTCCCCGCGTCGTCGTCGGCGCGGCGGGTCAGGACGGAGCCGCGGCCGCCGACCAGGCCCTCGACCTGGCGGGCGATCCACTCGGCCTCCTCTTCCTCGTTGTACGCCTCGAAGCGCTGGATCTTCGCCCCGCCCGAGCGCTCGGTCCAGAGCTTCTTGTCGGTCCGCTCGCTGTTGCGCGAGACGACGGCATGGGCGGCATCGAGGATCAGCTGGGTCGAGCGGTAATTCTGCTCGAGCTTCACGACCGCGGCGTCGGGATAATCGCGCTCGAAATCGAGAATGTTGCGGAGGTCGGCGCCGCGCCAGCGGTAGATCGACTGGTCGTCGTCGCCGACGACCGCGAGGTTGCGGTGCTTCGCGGCCAGCGCCCGGATCCAGAGGTACTGCGGCCGGTTCGTGTCCTGGTACTCGTCGACGTGGAGGTAGCGCCAGCGCTCCTGGTAGCGGGCGAGGACGTCGGGCGCCTCGTCGAACAGGACGACCGCCTTCAGGAGGAGGTCGTCGAAGTCGAGGGCGCCGACCTTGCGCAGGCGCTGCTCGTAGCGGACCGCGAGCTTGGCGATCGTCCGCTCGCGGTGGTTGACCGCATTCTCGGCAAGGAACGTGGCATCGAGCATCTCGTTCTTCGCCCGGCTGATCGCGCCGAGTACGGCGCTCGGCCGGAACTCGCCCGTCAGGGGCAGGTCCTCCTCGCGCAGGAGCTGCTTCATCAGGCTCTGCTGGTCCTCGGTGTCGTAGACGACGAAGCGCCGGTCGATCCCGATCGATTCGCCGTCGCGGCGCAGGACGCGGGCACAGAGCGAGTGGAACGTCCCGGCCTGGACGTCGCGGCCGGGCTCGCCGACCAGGCTGATGATCCGCTCGCGCAGCTCCCCGGCGGCTCGATTCGTGAAGGTCACCGCGAGGATGGACCACGGCTTCACGTTCTTGACGCCGACGAGGTAGGCGATCCGATGGGCGAGGACGCGGGTCTTGCCGGATCCGGCGCCGGCCAGGATCAGAAGGGGTCCGTCGGTGGTCGTGACCGCGCGGGCCTGCTCCGGGTTCAGCGCTTCCACGATCTCGAGCGCCCGAGCCGCGGTCTTCGCTGTGCGCGCGGCATCGGCCGCGACCTCGCGTTCGCGCCGCTCCTCGGAGGTCAGCTCGATCGGTGCCTCGGTCGCCGTCGGCGCCTCGCGCAGCCAGTCGGGCTCGGCCGGGGCGGCCTCGGGGAGCACCTCGGCGGCGTCGGCGAAGAGCGTTCCCTCGCCGGCCGGAGGCTCGTCGAGGAGTCGTCCGGGGCGCGTCCGGCGGGTCGGGGAGGTCACCCGTCCATTGTAGGTCGGCGCCCTTCACCGGGCCTTCACGCGCGCCCCCACCCCCTCGGTTGGACGCCCATGGGCCAGGCGCGTCGGACGCGCCAACCAGCGGCTGGTCGTCGGCCCGGCCGTCGATCGGCGCGTCGGACGCGCCAACCAGCGAAGGAACGCTCGATTCGGGGCGGTTGTGGGCCGGTCCGCCGCCGTCGTTCGTCGTTTGGCGCGCGGGACGCGCACCGGATCGGGAATCGCGAGACCCGGGTTGGCGGGAACCCGGGTCTCGGAGGAACGTGCGAGGGAGGCGGCTGAACGCTGCGACGGGGACTACGGGGCGATCTGATCCGCCGGCGGGGCCGCGACGGTGACCGGGACGTCGTACTTGAGGTCGAGGACCATCCCGAACGTGCCCATCTCGACCGACGTGGCCGAGAACGACAGCTTGGCCGGGCGATTGTCGCTTTTGCGGGTCCAGATGTCGAAGCTCACGTCGCCATCGACCGACGCGGTCGGATCGAGGGCCTTCAGGTCAGCCGCGGTCAGCTTCATGATCACGTGGTAGCAGTCCTGGTCGCCGCACTTCTCGTCGGCCGCCTTGGTCGGCGGGGTCGGCAGCTTGGCGAGCGCGGCCTGGATCTCGGCGACGGCCTTCGTGATGTCGGTGGCGGCCGCGATCGGGTCGCTTGACGAGGTCGGCGCCGGAACGTCGGCCTTGGTGTACTTGCCGGCCGTGCCGCCGAGCATCGCCGCGAGCATGCCCTCGATCTTGTAGTAGGCGACGTTGCCGACGACGAGGGCCTCGATCTTCGTGCCGAGGATCGTCGGCGCGTCGAGGCTGAACTTCAGGTTCTTGTTGGCGATGTCGATGGCGCCGGCCATCTTCACGGTCGAGAGGTCGAAGTCGCCCATCTGGGGAACCTTGACCAACCCGGTGAAGGAACCCGTGAACTCGAACGTCTTGACGTCGACCAGCGAGGTCGCGCCCTTGGCGACGATCTCCTTCGGGTCGGTCAGGGCGGGCGCCGCCGGCGGCGTGGCCGCGCAGGCGGCAAACAGAATCGAGAAGACCGCCAGGAGGGCGATCGGCAGGAACGCGAGGCGTCGGGTCAAGGGGTCCCCCTGTGAGGTGGATGATCGGCCCAAAGCGTGCCCAACGATCGCGGAGGCTGTCAAACGCCCGGAAGTACCGGGGTGGGAGTCGAGTCTCGTCGGCCCGCCGGACGGCCAGGGACACACGAATGCCCCTCCCGTTGCCGGGAGGGGCATTCGAACGTTGCGCGTGAAACGGACTAGAAGTCCATGTCTCCGCCGCCGCCATGGCCGTGGCCACCGCCGGCGCCGGCCGCTGCCTTCTCGGGGATGTCGGTGATCAGGGTCTCGGTCGTCAGGACCATCGCCGCGATCGAGGCTGCGTTCTGGAGGGCGGATCGAGTCACCTTGCGGGCGTCGACGATCCCCTTCTTGAACATGTCGCCGTACTCGTTGCGGAGTGCGTCGTAGCCATGGCCGATCTTGGCGTTGCGGACCTGGTTGATCACGACCTCGCCGGACTGCCCGGCGTTGTCGGCGATCTGGCGGGCCGGAGCCTCGAGCGCCTTGCGCACGATGTCGACG
>JANLYK010000290.1:0-4716 GCA_031365595.1 Chloroflexota bacterium
GTTCCACACGAAGGCAGCCTCGCCCTGCTGCGGGACCCACGGTTGGAAGTGGTCGGCGGCCATGACGCCGGTGAAGCCATGCGCCTCGGCGTCGGCCGAATAGCCGACGACCTCCTGCGGCGCGAACTGCTCGAGCATCGCCGCGTAGCCGATCTTGGGGGTGGCCATGTGTGGATCAGTCCTCCAGGTGGTCGTGGACGCCGTCGACCACGATCTGGAACGTGATCCGCGGCTGGGTCCGGAAGGCGGCAAGGCTCGACGCGCTCGGGCCGTCGGGGTGGTAGCGGTGGGCGAGCCCGACGATGTCCTCGCGGGCCCGCTCGACGTCCTCGTCGACCGCGTCGACCCGGCCGGTCAGGCCGATCCAGGCATAGCCGTCGTCGGCGTCGGTGATCGCGAGCGACGCCCGCCCGTCGCGCAGCAGGTTGGCCGGCCAGCGTCGGCCGGCGCGGCTGTTGACGAGGATCCGGCCATCGTCCTCGAGGCGGTACCAGATGACCGCCTGGCGAGGCGCACCGTCGGGATCGATCGTGGCGAGCGAGGCGAACAGGGGCCGCTCGAGGAACGTCCTCAGGCGCGGCTCGAGCAGGGCGGGCAGGGTCGGGGAGGGCTGGGCAGGCTCCATGAACCTCGATGGTACGCGAGGTCGTCGCGACGGGGGCTCCCCGGGTTGGTCACCTGGGCTCCACCGGCGCTGTCCACTCCTGGCCCGACGCGGGTCAGGCGCCGCGGTTTGCCTTCACCTGGCGCGCCCGCGTTCGGGGATCGACCTCCCGGACCCGGCGCCCGATTGCCGAGCGGGTCGCATCGAGGCGGAGGCCGTCGATGTTCCGCGGCTGGGCGGGCACGAGAGCCGGCTTGCCGATCAGGTAGCCCTGACCGAGATCGACCCCGAGCGCGGTGAGCATGGCGAGGTCCGCCCGGCGCTCGATGCCCTCCGCGAGCAGCTTCGCCCCGATCCGCCGGCCGAACGAGACAAAGGCTTCGACGAGGGCCTGCTTGGCGTCGTCGCGGGCGATCCCGAGGACGATCTCGCGGTCGATCTTGATGACCGACGGGCGGAGTGAGGCGATCAGGCTGAAGCTGGCGTAGCCGGCGCCCGCGTCGTCGATCGCGAAGCCGAACCCAAGCCGGCGGAGCGCCTTCACCTGCTTCATCAGCGGCACGATGTCGGACACGGCCTGCTGCTCAGTGCACTCGAGGGTGATCTGGCGCGGGTCGAGCCCGGCCGCACGGATCATCGCGGCCAGGCTAGCGGCCTCGAACTGGCTGTCCAGCAGACTCGCCGGCGTGAAGTTGATCGCGACGCGGAGCAACGGCTCGCCCGCGTCGACCCGTGCCTTGTGGAGCGCGCCGACCCGCTGCAGGATCAGCCGCACGATGAAGGCGTCGAGTTCGACCGTGCGACCCGTATCGATGGCCGCCTCGACGATCGAGGTGATCGATGTCTGGAGACCCGGCATCTGCGGTCGGAAGAGGCACTCATACTCGACGAGCTGCCCGGTCGCGAGCTCGACGATCGGCTGATAGGCGATCGCGTGGACGTTCTTCAAGGTGAAGAAGTAGTCGAGCACCTTCGTCTGGAGCATCTGGCTCGATTGGGCCATTCCGATCCGGTCGGCCAGACCGGATTGCTGGACCGCGGCGGACAGGCCCATGAGGTGGCGCTCGCCCTCGGGCAGAGACGGGTCGAGACTGACGAGGCCATATCCGGGGGAACGGACGGCGGCTGCGATCTCGGCGACGCGCGAGTCGGTCAGCTCGGCGGCCGGGCCGATGACGACGATGCCCGCGTCGAGCTCGTACGAGCGACAGATTGGCACCGTGCTGAGCATCCGACGGGCGAACCGGATGTCACGCGACCAGAGCATCCGCTCGTCGCTGACTTCACGCTTCGATCCGGAAAGAAATCGCACGATCACCTCCGAGGGTGAGCTGCTCGGACGCGCGCGTTGGTGGCCGCGTCCTGGACCAATCCGGATCGTACGCGTCGAGCCGGATCGCCCGGACCCGCCAACGGTCCGGGTCGGCCGGCTACGGAAGTCCCGGCGCCCGGGTCGGGCCGCACTACATGAGGCGTTCGCCGGCCCGGATCGGCAGGTCCAATCGATTCGACGGTGGGCTGAGCGGGCAGGCGTATTGAGGATCGAACGCGCAGGACGGCTGGAATGCAAAGTTGAAGTCGAGGATGAGGGTCGCGCCGCTGCCGTCGGTCCCCGGGTTGCCGCCCAGATCGGCGCTCTTGGCGCCATCGAGCAGGTAGCGCCCCGCCCCGTAGGTCTCGACCCCATTGGTCGCGTCGCGGAACGGCAGGAACAGGCCGCCGGCGTAGCCCTCCATCCAGAACAGCTCGAGGCGGCGCGGGCCCTCGACGAACGGGACCGTGACCGAGCCGAAGCGCTCGAAGGTCATCGTCCCGCCCCCGCTGACCGGCAGGCCGACCGCAGGGTCACTCCCGAAATCGATCGACCCGGCCGGCGCCGGCGGGCGCGGCGCGACGAGCTCGATCGGCTCGACCGCGACCTCGAAGCGGAGTCCGGGATCGTGGTCAAAGTGGCGGGCCCGGAATGCTGCGCGGTCGGCCGCCAGCACGGGCGAGCGGGGGTGTTGACGAAAGAGGTCCTCGCGAACCGTCCGCCAGTGCTCGAGAGCGGCCGCCGGATCGTCCACGGCGAGGCGGCGGACGTCGGCGTACAACGTCGCGATCGTCCGGCGCCAGTCGGCGAGGGTCAGGATCGCTGCGAGGTCGCCGGAGCCGGAGCCGTTGCTCACGCGGGACGGTCGCTCACGACCGGCGGCTGACCGCGCGGATCAGGACGATCGCACCGATCACGATCAGGATGACCGGCCAGACCATGGACCACTGGATCCGGGGCATCGTGACCCCGAGCGTCCGATCGAGGAAGAAGTACAGCCCGATGACGACCAGGGCGAGGCCGCCGACGAGGGCAACGGGGCTGGGAGCGCGATCCTTGCTGCGGGGCGGGAACCACGCGGGCTCGCGCCAGCCGCTGTCGGTCGGGCGCTCGGGGTCGGCGCGCATGCCCGAGGTCGACGGGGGTTGCGTGGCGGTCGTCGGCGGCGTGGCAGGCGTCGGCGGCGTGGCAGGCGTCGGCGGCGTGGTGCCCGGCGGCTCAGCCGGAGTCGGTGCCGCCGGGTCGCCGGGGCTCGGCGGCCTCGGGCTGGTCGCATGCGGCTGCGTCTCGTCGATCGGATGGGTCATCGGGGCTGGTCCTCCACGGCCCGGCCATCGTAAACGGCGGGAATGACGGAGACGAGCCGCCGGCGGGCTCGCGCCGATCAGGCGTGCGACAATCCGGCGTCGAAGGCGGCCGTCGACCGGCCCGCCCGACGCTTCAGGCCGCCGACCGCGATCCCGGATCCGGTCGCGCGACGATCCTCAGCAGGAGGCATGCCACGGTGGTTGCGGACACGGCGGAGATCGGCGTTTTCGGGGGCTCGGGGTTCTACTCGCTGCTCGACGACGTCCGCGAGATCAAGGTCGACACGCCGTACGGTCCGCCGTCCGATTCGTTTTTCCTGGCCACCGTTGGCGGTCGCAAGGTCGCGTTCCTGCCCCGGCACGGCCGTCGCCACACGATCCCGCCGCACAAGATCAACTACCGAGCCAACGTGTGGGCGATGCGCTCGCTCGGCGTCAAGGCCGTCATCTCGCCGTGCGCAGCGGGTTCGCTCCAGCGCCACGTCGCGCCCGGCGACTTCGTCCTGTGCGACCAGTTCGTGGACCGGACGTACGGCCGCGAGTCCACGTTCTTCGACGGCCCGATCGTGACCCACTTTTCGTCCGCCGACATCTACGACCCGGTTCTTCGGGGAGTGGCCGCGGACGTGATCCGGGAGCACGGCATCCCGTTCCACGAGACCGGCACGATCGTGATCATCAACGGGCCGCGCTTTTCGACCAAGGCCGAGTCGAAGTGGTTTGCCGACGCCGGCTGGGAGGTCATCTCGATGACCCAGTATCCCGAGGCGTATCTGTGCCGCGAGCTCGGAATGGCGGTCGTGAACATCGCCCTGATCACGGACTACGACGCGGGTGTCATCGAGGGCACCGAGGCCGTGGACGCGCGCTCGGTGCTGGAGGTCTTCTCGCAGAACGCAGAGCGGATCCAGCAGGTCGTGCTCGACATGATCGCCCGGTTCCCGGCCAATCTCGACGCCCTGGGAGCGCGGGCCGCCCTCGAGCACACGCGCGGCGACGGGCACGCGACGTCGCCCGAGGACATCCGGCTGTTCGAGACCGGGCTCTAGGCCCCGTGGCGCCGCCGCGCTCCGACGTGCCACTTCGCGCCAAGTCCCAAGGCGAATCTGGCCAGACGGTCACGGACGGAACGTTGGGTCCGGTCGGGGTCTCCGGAAGGCGTCGGCCGAGGCGGATTCACGTGTGGACCGGGGCCGGCCACGCTCGCCGGACGCTGCCGGTCGTGGCCGGGCCGTCGGTGACCTCGCCGAACGATCCTCCGGTGGCAATCTGGCCATCTTCCGACCGGATTGCCACGGGCGCGGCGCGATGACCGAGCGGCTGCCCATCGGGGTCACGATCCGGACGATCCGCGCTGAGCCCGAGTGGTGGCTGGAGAGCGCGCGGCGGCTCGACGAGGCGGGCTACGCCGGGATCTGGGCGTGGGATCACTTCACGGGCCGCGGCGACCTGACCGTGCCGGTCGTCGAGAACTGGACGATCCTGGCCATGGC
>JANLYK010000320.1:0-2794 GCA_031365595.1 Chloroflexota bacterium
TCTACGAAGCCGCCGCGATCGACGGCGCCGGGCGCTGGCAGGCCTTCCGCTACGTGACCTTGCCGATGCTCCGGCCGACGATCCTGTTCATGCTCGTGATCACGACGATCGGCTATCTCCAGCTGTTCGAGGAGCCGTTCGTGATGACCGACGGCGGACCGCTCGACGCCACCCTGTCGGTCACGATGTACATGTACCAGCAGGGTTTCGAGTTCTTCAAGCAGGGCTACGCGTCCGCGGTCGCCTACGTCCTGTTCGTGATCGTCGCGGTCATCGCCTTCCTCCAGTTCCGGTTCCTCCGGGAAGACGCGTGATGGGAGGAATCCGATGACCGCCACCCAGGCCCCGACCCGCGGCCGACCCGCCCCCGACGAGGTCGAGGGACGGCGGCGCAGCCAATGGTGGATCTACCTCGGCCTGACGCTCGGCATCCTGCTGATGGTCGGCCCGTTCCTGTGGATGCTCCTCGGCGCGTTCAAGCCCCAGGCCGAGTTCCTCGTCAACCCGCCGACGTTCCTCCCGACAAACCCAACCACCGACAATTTCGGGCGGCTCTTCGACCAGCTCGACTTCCCGCGGTTCTTCTTCAACTCGTCGCTCGTGGCGATCGCCGTTACGGTCGGCAACGTCCTGTTCTGTCCGATGCTCGGCTACGCCCTGGCCAAGTTGAAGTGGCGTGGCAAGCGACTGGTCATGGGCCTCGTGCTCGCGACGCTCATGGTCCCGGCCGGGATCACCCTCATCCCGAACTTCGTCCTGATGGCCAACCTCGGCCTGGTCAATACGTACCCGGGCCTGATCCTGCCGTTCCTCGTCGGTCCGTTCGGGGTCTTCCTGACCCGCCAGTTCATGTACGGCATTCCAGACGAGCTGCTCGAGGCCGCCCGGATCGACGGCGCCAACGAGTGGAAGATCTTCTGGGGAATCGTCCTGCCGATCACCGCCCCGGTGCTCGCCACCCTCGGGATCCTGACGTTCCTCGGCAGCTGGAACAGCTTCCTGTACCCGCTGGTCATGGCCCAGGAGCCGGAGATGTACACGCTCCCGGTTGCCCTCGCCACGTTCGCGACGGGCCAGTACCAGGCCGACCACGGAATGCTGATGGCCGGCTCCGTCGTCCTCGTGCTGCCCGTCCTGATCATCTTCATCCTCTTCCAGCGCTGGATCACGGAGGGGATCGCCACGACCGGCCTGAAAGGCTGACCGGCCGCCTACTTCGCCGCCCCGATCGACGACCCCCAGACGACGCTCGATAGCGGCCGGCCCAGCCGGCAACCGGAGGAGAACGCAATGCGCACGAGCCGCCCGCACCGCCTGCTCAGCCTCATCGTCCTGGTCAGCCTCCTCGCGATCGGGGCCACCGTGGCCCCCGTGGCATCGGCCGCGGTCGGCGGCAAGCTGACGACCGCCCAGCGCGCAACGCTGCTCGGCTACGCCCGCGATACGTGGGCCGGCTTCGTGGCGATGACCGACGAGCAATCCGGGCTGCCGTCCGACAGCCTCCGCGCGGACGGGTTGCGGAGCGTTCAGACGTCGACCACGAACATCGGCGCCTATCTGTGGAGCACGGTCGTCGCCGAGCGACTCGGGATCATCGGCCATGCCGAGGCTGCCACGCGTGTCGCGCAGACGATCACGACCCTCGAGACGATGGAGCGCCACACCGCCAGCGGCCAGTTCTACAACTGGTACGACCACCGCGACGGCGCCAAGCTGACCGTCTGGCCCGAGAACGGCAACACGATGACCCCGATCCTGTCCTCGGTCGACAACGGCTGGCTGGCGGCCGCCCTCCAGGTCGTCTCGAACACCGTCCCCGAGGTCTCCGGCCGGGCGCACGCGATCTACCAGAGCATGGATTTCGGGTTCTACTACCGGCCCGCGGTCAACCGGATCGCCTTCCACGTCGCCCCCGACACGGGCGCCTCCCCGTGCTGCTACGACACGATCGTGAGCGAGAGCCGGATCGCAAGCTACATCGGGATCGCCAAGGGCGAGCTTCCGGAGAAGGAGTATTTCGGTGCGTGGCGGACCTTCCCGGCCTTCGCCGACAGCTGTGACTGGGACTGGCAGGAGACGCGCCCGATCGGCGTGAACCGGACCTACCTCGGCGTGAACGTGTTCGAGGGCGCCTATCAGTACGAGAACTTCCGGGTCGTCCCGGGCTGGGGCGGGAGCATGTTCGAGGCCCTGATGCCGTCGCTCTTCGTTCCCGAGGAGAAGTGGGGCCCGGAGAGCTGGAAGGTCAATCATCCCCTCACGGTTGCGGCCCAGATCCACCACGGATTGGTCGAGGCCGAATACGGGTACTGGGGTTTCTCGCCGGCCAACATCCCCGAGGGCGGGTATCGCGAGTACGGAGTCGACGCGCTCGGGATGAACCCCGAGGGCTACTCGTCGAACGCCGAACGGACGTACGTCAACCGAGGCTTCGAGGGCTGCCGGCCGGCCGTCCCTGACCCGGCACCGTCGGCGTATACGAACGGCGTCGTCACGCCGCACGCCGCGTTCCTCGCGATCCCGTGGGCGCCGGGACCGGCCCTCGCCAACCTCGCCGCGATCAAGTCCGACTTCGCCAGCTATGACCGCTGGGGCTTTCGCGACTCGATCAACGTCGACAGCGGGGTCGTCTCGAACTTCTACCTGTCGCTCGACCAGGGGATCGTGATGGCCGCCATCGGCAACGCGCTGGCCGACGACATGCTCCGCGACGCATTCGCGACCAAGGCCGTCCGGAACGTCCTCCAGCCGATCGTCGCTCTCGAGACCTTCGGAGCCGGCCCGCGCAGCGCCG
>JANLYK010000324.1:0-17128 GCA_031365595.1 Chloroflexota bacterium
CAGGGCGATGAGGTCCAGCTGCTCGAGAAGTCCGGCTCCTACTGGCTCGTCCTGTGCCCCGACGGACGCCAGGGCTGGCTGCACAAGATGACCCTCGGCGAGATCGTCACCGACGGCCCACCGGCGGTCTTCGGCCTGCGCGAGGGCGAGGACGACGACGTGATGGCCGCGTTCCTTCAGGCTCGGGCGCGCGCCTGAACTGCGTCCCGCGCAGGGGGGATTCGCGGCGGGATCACTCGGTCGCGACGTGCTCCATCGCCGGCATCGTCGTCCGTGCTCGCTCGCCGTGGTCCATGCCCGTCGCGATCGCCAGGCTGGCGATTGACGTCAGGACGAGGACGAGGCCGATCGTGGGAACGACGGCGATCGAAGCCAGGGTCCGGGCCGGGCCGCGCCTCGCCAAGGCACGATCCAGACCGAGCGCTCGGACGAGCAACCCGCCGACCAGCGCAACCTCCAACAGGACGGACGCCGCGTCCGGGAAGCCGACCGGTTCGGCGACTCCGCCCAGCTCACCGAACGGCAGGCCTACCGTCCGAGTCCACGCCCAGGCGCCGATGATCGCGAGATTTCCCGCGATGCCGATCGCGACCGTCCCGTGCGACGGACCGGCCAGGCACCAGCGGATCCACAGGAGTTGGAACAGGGCCGCCGCCACGAACCCGCCGGCCAAATCGCCGATCTCGGCGAAGTGGCCCGGCGCGGCGGCGAGGTGGATCATCCCCGCCCCGCCGGACAGTCCGGCCAGCATGAGCAAGAGCGAGCGCTTGACCGGCGGCGTGTTCCCGGGCGCCGTCGGCCCCGGGGGGCTCGACCGCGCCCGGAACGCGTATGCGATGGCGATCGCCCCACCGATCACGAGAATCAGCGCGGCGATCCACTCGACGGACTCGTGGCCGGTCGGCCCCATGGTCTGGACGTCCGCGGTCCGCTGTGTTTCCTGGACCCTGGTCAGCGGGCCATGGCCGAGGTTGCGCCCCGGGCCATGTAGCCAACGGCGAGGCTGACCACCGCGACCGCGGCATGGATGACGTGGACGGCCGCGCTGGCGGGCACCGAGAACAGCCCGAAGAGGGTCGGGCTGGCCAGCACGGCGACGAGGATGATCACGTACAGGACGCCGAAGCCGAGCACGGCATTGACCTGCTGCTCGCCCTTGAGGCCGAACGCGATGTAGAGCGCGATCAGGCCCGTGAGCAGGTGGACGATGTTGTGGACGGTCCCCGTTCGGACGAGGGCGTTGTCCGCCTCACCGACGATCGAGGTGTTCAGGAATCCGAGCAGACCGGCCGCGACCAGGACGATCCCGGCGAGCGCGGCCCAACCCATCGCAGTGCTGTTGCTGTTCATGTGGCTCCCAACCTCCTGCCGTGGCGCACGAAGCGCCGTTGTCCGTGACCGGAGGACGGGACGATGGGCGCCCGATCTCCACGCACGGGTGGATTCGCGACCGCCGATCGGACGGATCACCGCCCCACTGGAAGCCCCGCTGGGCACGGCCTGAGTATCGCGGGCCGGTCAAGGGGGCCTGCCACGGCTCGATCGGACCTCTAGAATGCTGGGCATGTCCGCGTCGAGGCACAGCGCGCGGTTCGTCGGGCGGGAGGCGGCGTTCGTTCGGCTCGCGCCTTCGATCGAGGCGGCCGCGGCCGGCGAGGCCACGACCGTGCTCATCGACGGACTCGGCGGCGTGGGCGTGAGCCGTTTTCTCGACGAGGTCGGCCAGCGCGTCACCGGTCTGGCCGATCCATTCGTCGTGGTTCGCGGACGGGCCTGGCGACCGGGATCGGACGAGCCGTATGGCGCCGTGGTCCGGGCGCTCCGGCCGGTCTTCGGATCGCTCGAGGACGGGGCGCTCGCGGAACTGGTCGGGCCAGCCGCGGAAGATGTGGTCCGCCTGTTCCCTGAAACCTTCGGCCGACTGACCTCAGCCGGCGTCCTCCCCGACCGGCCCACGATCACGTCGCCGGAGCGCCGTCAGGGCCGCGTCCTCGAGAGCCTGATCGGCGTGGTCGGCCGGCTGGCCGAACGCCAGCCGGTCCTGCTCATCCTCGAGGACCTCCACGATGCCGACGCCGGATCACGGGCGTTCGTCTCCTTCGCCAGCCGGATCAGCCGCCGCCAGCGGGTCTGCCTGATCGCGACGTACCAGCCCGACGAACTGACCCGCGATCACCCGCTCAGTACGACCCTCGGAGACTTCGCCACCGCGATCGGGCGCGGACCGACCCGCGCACCGGCGCTCCTGCCGATCCGGCCACTCGAGCGGGCTGACCTCGCCGAGCTGGTCGAGGCCATCGAGGGCGAGCGACCGACCGCCTCCGCGCTGGTCCTCGTCGCCGACCGGTCGCGCGGCCTGCCGCTCGTCGCGGAGGAGCTTCTCGCCGCGCGTCGTGAGCTGTCGGACACGGCGTTGACCGGCTCGTTCGTGGACCTCGTCATCGCGCGCCTGGCTCGGCGCGGGCCGGAATGCCGGCGCGTGCTGCGGCTCCTCGCCTCCGCAGGGCGGCCGCTCGATCGCGACGAGCTGGCCGACACCGCCGCGGCGTTCGAGCTGACCGCCGATCGCCTGCCGCCGCGCTCGTCGTCGATGCCGCGCCGGGCCGACGGCGCCCTCGAGCCGGATCTGGCCGCGGGTCTCGAGGACGCGCTCGAGGCCGGGATCCTCGTCGAGGCGGACGCCGGGATCACGTTCCGACATGAGCACATCCGGCGCGCCGCGGCGGCCGATCTGCTGCCGCGCCTGCGGCATCGCCATCACCTGGCCCTGGCCGCCGGTCTGGCCGGCCACCCGCGCGCCGCAGCCGACCACTGGATGGCAGCCCACGTCCCGGACCGGGCCCTGGGGGCCGCCGTGGACGCGGCAGGACGCGCCGAGGCCGCCCACGCGCCCGAGGACGCTCTCGAGGCGCTCGAGCTCGCGCTCGCGCTGCTGGAGCCGTCGGGGGTCGGACCGGATCGACCGGACGAGCCGTCGAAGGCAGCCGGGCGGCAGGCGGCGTCGGCCAAGCGCGAGCTGGCGACGCCGCTCCAGCTGCGCGCCGCCGAGGCGGCCCTTGCCGCGGGCCGACCGGCCCGGGCCGTGGCCTACATCGAGGCGCTGCTCGGTGGCTTCGACGAACGGCGCGACCGGGTCGCGCTCGGCCTTGTTCATGAACGGCTCGGTCGCTACCGGCGGGCAGACGGCGACCGGACCGGCGCCCTCGCCGCCCTCGAGCGTGCGGTCGAGTTCGTGCCCGACGAACGGACGCTCGACCGGGCCAGCGTTCTCGCCGCGCTCGCCCAGGCGACGATGCTCGACGGTTCCTTCGAGCGAGCCGAGACGCTGGCCCGCGACGCGATGCGCATCGCGGCCGAGCTCGGGCCGGCCGGTGAGTCCGTCGTCGTCCACGCGACCACCACCCTCGGCGTGGCGCTCGGATGGGGGGACGAGCCCGAGGCGGGCGTCGCCCTCCTCGAGGAGATCCGGCCCCTGGCCGAGCGAACCGGAGATCTCGACGACCTGTTCCGTGTCTACGCCAACCTGACGACCGTCCTTGATCACGTCAGCCGACGGGCGGAGGCGACCGAGGTTGCGTACGCCGGAATCGAGGCCAGCCGGCGGGTCGGGCTCGAGGCCGTCTACGGCAACTTCCTGCGCGCAAACGCCGCGGACTCGCTGTTCGTCCTCGGGCGCTGGACCGAGTCGAGCGAGATCAGCGCCACGGCTCTTGAGTGGAGCCCGGCCGGCGTCGCGTTCGCCCGGCCGATCGACAACCTCGCGATCGTCGAGATCGAGACCCGTGCCGGCGAGCTGGCCGGTCGCTGGTTGGGCCAGATGCTCGTCGAGCTCGAGACCGTGAGCGACGCTCAGCACGCCGTCCCGATCTATCGCGCCGCCGCGTCGCTCGCGCTCTGGCAGGGCGACCACGCGGATGCGGGTCGGGCCGCCAGCCGTGGCTGGGACCTCGTCAAGGACAGCGGCGACTGGAGCCTGATCGCGAAGATGGCCGCGACCGTCGCCGAAGTGGATTCGATGGCCGCGAGCGACGCTTCAGTCCGGCGCGACCTCGCCGGCCTGGCCGCGATCCGGACCCGTTCGCGGACGGTCGTCAAGGCGGCCCATGCCGCGGTCGAGCGATCCGGCGTCCGGGCGACGATCGGGTCGCGCCGCGATGCCGACACGTGGCTGGCCCTCGCCGCGGCCCATCGTGATCGGCTCGAGGGTCGCGATGACCCCGCCCGCTGGGACCGGCTCGCCTACGCGTGGGCCGAGCTCGAGTGCCCGTACGAGGTGGCCAAGGCGCGCTGGCGCCAGGCGGAAGCGATCCTGAACCGGGGAGACGGTCGGACGGCCCGTGGACCCGCCAAAACGGCGCTCGAGGAGGCGGCCGGGATCGGGCTGGACCTGTCCGCCCGGCCGCTCCTGCGCGAGATCCGGCTGCTCGCGAACCGGGCGATGATCCGGCTGCCGACGGCCGTCGACGACTTGCTCGATGCCGTGGAAGGGGCGGACGCCGGGCTCGACGCGGCCGAGGGCGTGGCCGATGAGCACGAGGATGGCGCGGCGCCGGGCGCGTCACCCGAGGCGGCGCTCGTCGCTGTCGGGCCAGGACAAGCCCCGGCTCGCGGCGGCGGCAGCAGCAATGGGCACGGCAACCGGGGCGCGAACGGCCGCGAGCCGTCGGCCGTGACCCGGGGCGTGGTCGGGCCCGACCCGGTCGCCAAGGCGGACACGTTCGGGTTGTCACGGCGCGAGCGCGAAGTGCTCTTGCTGATGGCCGAGGGGAGGACGAACCGCGAGATCGGCGAGCGTCTGTTCATCAGCCAGAAGACGGTCGGAGTCCACGTCGGCAACATCCTGGCCAAGCTCCGGGTGTCGGGCCGTGTGGAAGCGGCGGCGGTCGCGATCCGGCTGGGCCTCACCGAGTCGATCGCGGCAGGTTCGTCGTCCGGACGGTAGATTCAGGCCACCGGCGCGGTCGCTCCGTCGCGCCACCACGAGCCATCGATTCAGCAATCCGCCATGACGAGGTCATCTGACGCCATGCGCCGCCTGCCCTTCCTGAGCTTCGCGCTCCTCACCGCCCTCGCCCTCGCCGCCTGCTCGTCCGGCGGAGCGCCGGGCTGGACCTACGCCCCGGCCCCGTCGGCCACGCCGGTCGCCTCGGGGGCCGCGTCGGAAGCACCGTCGGCCGGCGCCTCGATTGAGCCGTCGTCGGTCCCTTCGATTGCCCCGTCGGCGTCGTCCGCCGGCAGCGCCGCCCCGTCCGGTGGGACGACCGGCCTGACCGTGACGGCGCCGGTCGGCGCGACAACCGCAGGCTTCGACCCGACGACGCTCGAGACCGTTGCCGGAACGGCGTTCACCCTGACCTTCGACAACCAGGACAACCAGGCGCCCCACAACCTCGTCCTCCAGAACCCGGACAACACGCCGGTCGCGGTCGAGGGCGACACCGCGATCTTCACGGGCCCGGGCCAGCGTGTCTACAAGGTTCCGGCCCTGACCGCGGGTGCGTACAAGTACCTCTGCCAGGTTCACCCGGGGTCGATGCTCGGGACGTTGACCGTCAAGTAGCCGCCAGCGCGGCGCCCGGCCGGGGACGTCCGCAACCGACGATCCGGCCCCCGCCGAGGGACGCTCGATGGACGTTCGCGAGCAGCTCTGTTACTCCGACGCGTATGCCCGGACCGTCGACGCGCGGGTCGCGACGGTAGACGACAGCGGCGAACAGGCGCTCGTCGTGCTCGATCGGACCGTGTTCTACCCGGGCGGGGGAGGCCAGCCGTCCGACCGCGGGCTCCTGCTCCGGATCGCCGACGGCCGGACATGGACGGTCCGGGCGGCCCGCAAGTCCGGCGGCGACATCGTCCACGAGCTCGAGCCGTCGGCCGGTGGCCCTCCGGCGGTCGGCGACTTCCTGACCGTGGACCTCGACTGGGCGCGGCGCTATGCCCTGATGCGGACCCATACCGCGCTCCATGCGCTTTGCGGCGTGGTGTGGCGCGATCACGGCGCGTTCGTGACCGGCGGCAACATGGAGCCCGGGGGAGGCCGGATGGACTTCGAGTTCGAGACGATGAGCGGCGACCTCGTCGATTCGATCGAGGCGACCGTCAACGCCGAGCTCGCCCACAAGCGCGACGTCCGGGTCAACGTCCTGCCCAGGGACGAGGCGTTCGCGATCCCCGACCTGATCCGGACGAAGATCAACCTCCTGCCGCCCGGGATCGACGAGATCCGGACGATCGAGATCGTCGGGCTCGACCTCCAGGCGGACGGCGGGACCCACGTCTCGAACACGAGCGAGGTCGGTTCGATCCGCGTCACCGGCTACGAGTCGAAGGGCCGGATCAACAAGAGGATCCGCCTGGAGCTGGTCGACCCGATCGCGGAGTAGCGGGCAGGGCACACTTCGTCGATGCGCGAGGGATGCCCGTGACCGAGCCGCCGCCCGACGCCGACGCCGACGCCGAGGCCGACGCGCCGCCGTCGATCTGGCAGGACAGCGCGTTCGTCCGGGTCTTTGCCGCCGCCTCGATCTCGTATGTCGGCTCGTTCATCACCCGGAGCGCACTGCCGCTGGCGGCGATCTACGGCCTGTCGGCCGGCGCGCTCGAGCTGTCGGCGATCCGGAGCGTGGAGTTCGTCGGCTGGCTGGTGATGGGCCTCCTCGCCGGCGCCTGGGTCGATCGCCTGCGCCGCCGGCCGGTGATGATCGTGGCGGATCTGGGACGGGCGGTCGTCCTCGGCTCGATCCCGATCGCGGCGCTCGCCGGGGCGCTGACCCTCGCCCACCTGATCGTCGCGGCCTTCCTCGCCGCGATCCTGTCGGTCTTCTTCAATGCCGCGAGCAGCGCCTATCTGCCGACGATCGTGGCGCGCGCCCGGCTCGTCGCCGCCAACAGCGCCCTCGCCGCGAGCTCGTCGGTGGCCGAGTTCACCGGCTTCGCCCTTGGCGGCGTTCTCGTCCAGATCCTCACGGCCCCGATCGCGATCGCCATCGACGCCGTCTCGTTCGTCGTGTCGGGGGCGTTCCTCGCCTCGATCCGCCGGCCCGAGCCGGCGCGGCCACCCGCCGTAGACCGGGAGCCCGTCCTGCGCGAGATCCGCGAGGGGATCGACGTGGTCGCCCACAACCCCATCCTCCGGGCGCTCGCGTTCGCCCACGCCGGCACGCACCTGCTGTGGGGCGTGTTCGGCGCGACCTACCTGCTCTTCGCCACGAACGATCTGGGCCTCGGCCCGGCGGCCATCGGGTTGATCACCGGGATCGGCGGTCTCGGCGCGTTCGTCGGGGCGGCGCTGGCCGGGCGGATGGTGGCCCGTCTCGGGGCGGGTCGGACGATGGTCCTCGGTCTGGCCGGGACGGCATTCGGCAGCGCGTTGATCCCGCTCGCGCCGTCCGGGGCGGTCGCGATCGGTGCACTCTTCCTGATCGCCCAGCAGGTGATCGGCGATGCCTTCGGGGTGGCGTACGAGGTCGTCGAGGAGTCGGTGACGCAGGCGATGGTCGACGACCGGGTCCTCGGCCGGGTCAATGCGACGGTGTCGTTCATCACGACCGTGACCGCCCTGATCGGTGCGATCATCGGCGGGATCGTGGGCGAGCTGGTCGGGCTCCGAGCGGCGTTCCTCGTCGGCCTCGTCGGCTCGGTCGCCGCGGTTGTTGTCGTGTGGTGGTCACCGGTCCGCCATCTGCGAACGATCGAGGAGGCGGCCCGGCTCAGGACCGCGTGATGCGGGTCAGCGGCAGTGCCAGCCGCCGTCGACGATCAGGTCGACCCCGTTGACCCCGCTGTTCTCCAGCAGGAATACGGTCGCGCCCACGATCTCGTCCATCGTCGTGAGCCGGCCGATCGGCGTCTCCGCGGCATAGCGCTCGATCGCCGCGGGCTTCTCCGACCAGTACGGGCTGTTTCCGACCACGCCCGGGTGAATCGAGTTGACCCGGATCGGGCGGAGCTCCTCGACCAGCGTGCGGGTCAGGCCCACGACCCCGCCATTGACGGTCGTGACGGTCGTCGAGCCTGGATACGGCCGCTCCTTGGCCATCCCGCCGAACAGGACGACCGATGCGTCGGCCGTGAGCCGCGACCGGAGCTTGGCGACGACCGTCGTGTAGCCGACGAGCTTGAGCGTCACGAGCCGGATCGCGCGCTCGATGTCGTAGGTCGCGACCGCGTTCTGGTCGCGATCGATCGCCGCCAGGACCAGGCGGTCCACCTGGCCGACGTCCGCCAGCGCGGCCTCGATTGAGTGCGGCGCGGCCAGGTCGAAGGCGACGCCGCGGACAGAGCCGCCGACCGACTCGACCGCAGCCACGACGTTGTCCAGCGACTGGCCGGTCAGGACGACGTCCCGTCCGGCCTCGGCGTAATGGCGGACGATCTCGAGGCCGATCGCCCGCGTCCCGCCCACGACCACGACGGCGCCGTTTCCTGTCATCGTTCCTCCTCGTGCGCGGGCCGTGCTGCGCGGTCCTGTTCGTAGCGCTCCCAGTCCGCGACCCAGCGATACGAGTGACGCGCGGGAGGTTGCGGGGCCTGGGTCTCGAGCCAGCGAACCCGCTCGGACCCGGTGTTGTAGAAGCCGTGGACGGACCCGACGCCGGCGAACGCGACGTCGCCGGGCCGGAACGTGTAGTGCTGCCCGTCCATCTCGCCCTCGATCTCGCCGGCGAGGAAGACGTAGGCCTCCTCGAACGGGTGGTCATGGGCCTGCGCGGCGCCACCCATCTCGTAGTCGACCGTGAACATCGTGACGTGGTCGGCGCCGAAGGCATGATCGACGAGCATCTTCACCGAGATCCCGCTGTACACCACGAGGGCCGTGTCGCGCCCGGCCGGCGCCCGACCGCGGGCAGGGTCCTTGATCCTGAGGGTCTCGAGCTGCGGCCCGGTGCCGTCGTAATGGCCGACCAGGCGAAGGGTTGGATCGCCGAAGGCAGGGCGGCGCGCGTCGGCAGCCAGCGCCGCCACGTCGCGGGCCGGCTTGAAGAACGTGTCCCGGCGCGGCCCGCCGGCATCCATCCGCTGCGGCGACGCCAGTGAGAGCAGCCGGGTCGGCACGCCGCCTCCGTGGGCGTCGTTGGCAAGGGCATGCCGAACACCGGTCGGGATCAGGGCATAGTCGCCGGCGATGAGCCGGTGGACGATCCCGCCGAGTTCGAGGAGGAGCTCGCCATCGAGGACGTAGAGGGCCTCCTCGAACGCGTGGACGTGCGGCGCGAGCCAGCCTCCGGGGGCGAGGGCCACGGCCGCGAGGTCGGTGTGGATCGCGCCGTGTTCCGGTCCGACGAGCCGGGTTCGCGAGACCCCGGACGAGGTCGCGCCGGCGGGCAGCGGTCCGCCCGGAAACGTCCAGTCGATGTGTCCGACGAAATGCACCAGGTCCCTTCCCCTTGCTGTCGTTCGCCCCGCCTTGCGAGGTCAGTCGGCTCGTCGCGACCACGCGTCGGTCCCGACCGCCAGCAACAGGATGACGCCGAGCGTGATCTGCTGATAGAAGGGATCGAGGCCGAGCAGGTTGAAACCGTTCGCAACGAGAGCCACGAACAGGCAGCCGAGCACCGTCCGCTGGACCGAGCCCTCGCCGCCGAGGATGCTCGTGCCACCGACGATGATCCCGGTCAGGACGGTGAATGTCAGGAACTGGCCGGCCGAGGCCTGGGCGCTCAGCACGCGCGACGCGTCGATGCTGCCCGCTAGCGCCGCCGCCGCGCCGCTCAGTGCGAACGTCGCGATCCGGATCGTGTTGATCCGGACGCCGCCAAGACGCGCCGCCTCGGCGTTGCCGCCCGTCGCGTAGACATACCGGCCGAAGGTCGAGCGCGCCAGGACGATCGTTGCCGCGATCGCGACCAGGATCATCATCCACGCAGCGCTCGTCAGGCCCAGAATCCGCGTCGCGGCGAATGCCTGGAACTCAGGGTGGTCGAACACGACGATCAGGTTGCCCTTGGTGACGATCGCCCCGACGCCGCTGACCACGAAGGACATGGCCAGCGTCCCGATGAGCGGGTTGACGCGGAACCTGGTCACGATCACGCCGTTGACGAGGCCGACGGCCAGTCCGACTCCGATCGCGGCCGTGATCCCGACCGGGACCGAGACGGACGCCGAGAGCTGGGCGGCCGTCGCGCCTGCCAGGCCGTAGATCGCCCCGATGCTCAGGTCGATTCCGCCGGCGATCAGGACGAAGGTCCCGGCCGCGGCCACGATGATGATCCCGGCCTGTTGATCGAGGATGTTGGCCAGGTTCTGGAAGCGCAGGAATGACGTGCTGATCATGCTCAAGGCGACCACCGTGATCAGGAACGGGATCGCGATCCCCCCGTGACGGACGGCGTTCCGGAGGCGCACGAGCGCGGTCGTCGGCGCCCCGGGCTGCCCGGGTCCAACCGGCGCCGGCTCGGACGCGGCCGCCGGGCCCGCGTTCACGAGGCGACAGCCAGGCGGCGCCCGAACGAGGCGGCCAGGATGGCTTCCTCGGTGATCGCCGCGCCCGTGAGTTCGGCGACGACCCGTCCGCCACGCATCACGAGCACCCGGTGGGCCAGCCCGAGGATCTCCTCCACCTCGTTCGAGATCAGCAGGACGGCCACGCCGTCGGCGGCCATCGCCACGAGCAGCTCGTACAGGTCGCGCTTGGCGCCCACGTCCACGCCGCGGGTCGGCTCGTCGGCGATCAGCACCGCCGGACGGGACAGCAGGGCCCGGGCGAACAGGAGCTTCTGCTGGTTGCCACCGGACAGCGTGGAGGGCGTGGCCTCGAGCAGGCGCACGGCGGTCGCCCGATCGAGCGCGTCGGCGACCCGGGCACGCTCGAGCCCGCGGCGCACGAAGCCGAACCGACCCATCCGGGGCAGGCTGGCGAGGCTGACGTTCTCGCGGACCGGACGGCCGAGCATCAGGCCATCGTCCTTGCGCGATTCCGGGATCAGCGCGAGCCCGGCCCGGATCGACCCGCCAGGCTCGCCCGGCAGGTTGGTCGCCGCCGTCCGGAGCTCCGTCGCAGTTGCTGGAACCGCCCCGTAGATCGCCCGCGCGAGTTCGGACCGGCCTGCCCCGACCAGGCCCGCGAGGCCCACGATCTCGCCGGCCCGGATCTCCAGCGATGCGCCGACGACGCCGGCCGCATGCAGTTCGCGGACCGACAAGGCCACCGGAGCGTCGGCCGGTGGCGGCCGCCGGGCGGGATACGTCCGACCCACCGAACGGCCGAGCATCGCGGCCATCAGGGTGTCCTCTGTCTCGGCCGCCGCAGGCCCGGTCCGGACGACCCGCCCGTCGCGCAGGACGGTGATCGTGTCGGCAAGGGCCAACACCTCGGTCAGGAAGTGCGAGACCAGGACAACCGTCCGGCCATTTGCGGAAAGGCGCCGGACGATGTCGTGGAAGCGTTCGACCTCGGTCGCCGACAGCGACGCGGTCGGCTCGTCGAACACGATAAGCTCGGCCTCACGGGCAAGGGCGCGCAGGATCTCGACCTGCTGCTGCTTGGCGAGCGGCAGGGATCCGACGATCGCGTCGGCCGGGACCTCGAATCCGGCATCGCCGACGAGCTGCTCGAATCGCGCGCGCAGGCGCCCGCGCTGAACGAACCCGGAGCGCCGCGGCTCTATCCCGAGATAGACGTTCTCGGCGACGGTCCGACGCGGCACGACCGCGACTTCCTGGGCGACGAGCGCGATGCCCCGGCCGAGGGCCTGGCGCGGTGATCGGAACGCGACCGGCTCGCCGCGGACGGCAAGCCGGCCCTGGTCCGGTGGGATGACGCCCGCCACGATCTTCCCGAGCGTGGACTTGCCGGCTCCGTTCTCGCCGACGAACGCGTGAACGGAGCCGGCGGCGATGTCGATCGAGACGTCGTCGAGCGCACGGGTGCCACCGAACGACTTCCCGATGCCGCTGATCTCCAGGTGGACTCCGCCCGGAGTCATCGGACCGACCGCCTCGCGATCAGCCCGGCCACTCCGCGAGGGGCAGGAAGGTCTGGACGTTGTCCTTGGTGGCGACCCCGCCGTCGGGCAGGTCCTTGAGGACGTCGACACCGGGCGCCGGCGTGCCGCTCCGGATTGCGTCGACGAACTGCTGCACGCCGACGCGGCCCTCGGTCGCGGGAGCCTGCATGACGGTCCCGTAGCGGTCGCCGCTGGCGATGCCCTGGAATGCGATCGCCCCGCCGCCATAGCCCACGAGTTGGACCTTGCCCTTGAGCCCGGCGTCAGCGACGGCCTGGACCGCTCCGGTGATCGCCTGGTCGGCGCCGGTGATGACGGTCAGGTCCGGGTGGGCCTGGAGCATGTCCTGCGACGCCTTGAGGCCGAGCGCCGTCGTGTAGAACGACTCGCCCTCGGCGACGATCTTGATCGCCGGATTGACCGACGTTGCCTTGTCGAATGCGACCTTCAGGGAGGCGTCGAGTGCGGCCGCCTTGACCGAGTAGATGTAGCCGACGTTGCACGGATTGGCCGTCCCGCACGCCTTCACGACGAGCTCGCCGATCTTGCGTCCGAGCTCGCTCGGGACGAAGACGACGTTCGCCAGCTGGCCCTCGATCTGGGACTCGGCGGTCGTGTTGTCCGCGCCGAGGATCTGGTCGATGTTGCCGATCGCGACGCCTGCCTTGATCGCATCCTGGGCGCCCGTGACGAGGCCCGCTCCGTAAAGCGGCTGGAGGACGATGCCGTCGAACTTGCCCGAGGCGACGGCGTCCTGGAGCTGCTTCGACTGGGCGGCCGGGTCGAGATTCGCGTCGTACACCGTGAGCTTTGCGTTGCCGGCTGCGGCGGCGGCCTGGGCGGCGGCCAGCATCGGCGCGTCGTAACTGTTCGCTACGGCAAACGAGAGGTACGCCAGCTCGAGCGTCTTGGCCGGCGCGGATGCGCTCGGCGCCGCGGCCGACGGGCTGCCAGCCGCCGTCGATGGCGCGCTCGATGCGGTTCCGCCGCAGGCGGCCAGGACCAGCGCGAACGTCGCTGTCAGTCCGACGAGTCGAGTCGCTCCGGAACGCGAGTAATGACCAGCGCGCATCTTGCCTCCTCCACGCCGTCGGTCGCGACGTTTGAGCGAGTGTGCAAAGCCAGTAAACACATGTCAAGTCAGATTGCAGGATCGTGCGCACTATTGAACGGATCGGTGACCGACCGGTTGCATCCGGGCAGGGCCGCCGGGTCAGCGGTGGGCCACCCGGGCCGATCCTCGACCGAGCACGAACCACACGGCCTGAACCGGGGTGTCGCCCGCGTTGAAGAGGCGGTGGGGCGTGGAGGAATCGAAACTGATCGCGTCTCCGGGGCGCAGGAGAAACTCGTCGAATCCGATCCGGACGGTCAGCGTGCCGCTGAGCACGTAGCCCCACTCCTGGCCGGCATGGCGCTGGAACGCATCGGCCGGACTCGACTCGCCGCCGACCTCGTAGGTCACGTGCAGGAAGTCGAGGTCCCGGATCGACTCGGTCGTGAGGCGCTCCCAGACCACGCCCGACCCGAGGCGAATGGTCGTGCGCGAGGCGGCACGCTGAACGGGATCGTGAGGGACGCCGACGTCGAGCGACTCGGCGACGTCGGCCGTGCCCGCCTCGGCCGCGCCCCGCGCCGGCGGCTTCGTGTCCATGAACAGCAGGACGTCGAGCGAGATCCCGAGCTCGTTCGCCAGCGCGTACAGGGTGTTGACCGATGGCTTGGCCCGACCGTTCTCGACCTGCGAGATCAGGCTCGGCGAGACGCCGAGGACCTCGGCCAGGCCGCGCAGGCTGAGGCCCCGGGCCTGGCGCGCCCGCCTGAGGCGTTCGCCCATCGACGCGTATTCGGGTTCCGTCGCGCCGTTGCGTCGATCCCGGGCCACACCGCCTCCAACTCCCTGTATCGGTCATGCTACCCGGGGATGCGCGGGGAGTTGCGCCCGACGGCCGGCTGTGTAGCATTAGTGAACGGTTGCGATCAGCATGTGATCGCTCCGATCCGACCACAGGGGACCAGATCGCATGAGGACCTCGTTCGCTTCCCCGGGCTCGATGAACGTCGACTGGGAAGAACGCTGGAACGTCGAGCGGCTGCGCGCCTACCGCGCCCAGCGGTCCCGGGATGCGCTGGCCGCAAGCGACGTCGGCGCGCTCCTCCTCTTCGACTTCAACAACATCCGCTACGTCACGAGCACCCATATCGGGGAGTGGGCGCGCGACAAGATGACCCGCTACGCGCTGCTGACCCGCGGCGGCGAGCCTCACATCTGGGACTTCGGATCGGCGGCCAAGCACCATCGCCTGAACTGCCCATGGCTGCGCCAGGAGAACATCCACGCCGGCATGGTCGGGCTGCGCGGCGCCGTCGCTCCGGATGCCGGCCTGTTCCGGGCTGCTGCCCGCGAGATCCGCGACCTCCTCCGCGCGGAAGGGGTCGCGGATATGCCGCTCGGTGTCGACATCGTCGAGCCGCCGATGCTGGCCGCCCTCGAATCCGAGGGGATCACCGTCCGCGACGGCCAGCAGGTGATGCTCGACGCGCGCGAGGTCAAGTCGATTGACGAGATCCTCCTCCTCAACACCGCCTGCGCGATGGTCGACGGGGCCTATCAGCAGATTGCCGAGAAGCTCAAGCCGGGCGTCCGCGAGAGCGAGCTCGTCGCAGACGTCACGAAGTATCTGTTCGACCTCGGCTCCGAGCACGTCGACAACATCAATGCGGTGAGCGGCGAGCGCTGCAGTCCTCACCCGCACGTCTTCTCCGACCGGATCATCCGGCCGGGCGACCAGGCCTTCTTCGACATCATCCACACGTTCATCGGCTACAAGACCTGCTACTACCGGACATTCAATGTCGGCCGCGCGAGCGACGCCCAGCGCGACGCCTACAAGCAGGCCCGCGAGTGGATCGACGCCTCGATCGAGCTGATGCGGCCCGGCAATACGACCGATCAGGTCGCGAAGGTCTGGCCGAAGGCCGAGGAGTTCGGGTTCAGCAGCGAGATGGAGTGCTTCGGACTCCAGTTCGGGCATAGCGTGGGCTTGTTCCTCCACGAGCGCCCGATCATCAGTCGCCTGAACTCGCTCGATCACCCGGTCGAGCTCAAGGAGGGGATGGTGATCGCCCTCGAGACCTACTGCCCGGCCAGGGACGGCTTCTCCGCCGCCCGGATCGAGGAGGAGGTCGTGATCACCGCCGACGGGCCGGTTGTCATCACGAAATTCCCCTCCGACGAGCTGTTCGTCGCCAACGCGTACTGAGGCTGCCGATGACCGCGCCGAAGAAGCCCACGGCCGCCCGCGTCGGGCGCGAGCTCGGACTGTCCCTCTACCGCGTCATGCAGCAATGCCGGCTCCTCGAGACGCGTGCCCAGGAGCTCTTCTTCGAGGGCCTTGTCCGAGGCACAACCCATCTGGGCATCGGCCAGGAGGCGGTTGCAGCCGGCTTCGGCGGGGCGATGCGCGCCGACGATTACACGTTCTGCACGTATCGCGGCCACAACCACACGATCGCTAGGGGGGTGCCGATGGCGCCGATCCTGGCCGAGCTGTTCGGGCGGGCGACAGGCCTCCTGGGCGGCAAGGGCGGCTCGATGCACCTGACCAGCGTGGAGCACGGGGCGATGGGCTCCTACGCGATCGTCGGGGCGCACCTGCCGATCGCCCTCGGGGCGGCATGGTCGGCCCAGTACCGGAAGTCCGGCCAGGTGGCGGTCTGCTTCTTCGGCGACGGGACGACGAACATCGGGGCGTTCCATGAGGCGCTCAACATGGCCGCGGTCTGGAAGGCTCCGGTCGTCTTCGTCTGCGAGAACAACCAGTACATGGAGTACACCCCGATCGGGGCGGTCACCGCCGTCGCTCGGCCGGCCGCGGACCGGGCGTCGGCCTACGGGCTCGAGCCGATCGTCGTCGACGGCAACGACGTGGAGGCCGTCCATGCGGTGGCCCGGACGGCGGTCAAGCGAGCGCGCGCGGGCGAGGGCCCGTCGCTGATCGAGGCGCTGACCTATCGCCATGGCGGTCACTCCCGGGCGGACCCCGGCAAGTACCGGCCCGACGACGAGGTCGCCTCGTGGAAGGCGCGCGACCCGATCCCGATGTTCCGGGCCAGGCTCGAAGCGGCCGGGGTGACCGTTGCCGACCTCGACGCGATCGACGACGCCGTCCGGGCGGAGGTCGCTGCCGCCGAGGCGGAGGCACGGGCCGCCCCGGAACCGAGCCCGGACGTCCTCGAGACACAGGTCTGGGCGGACGGAGGCTCGGCGTGGCGGAACTGAGGGCATCGCGTGGCTGAGATGACATATCGCGGCGCGATCGCCGCCGCCATGGCCCAGGAGATGGAGCGCGACTCGTCCGTTGTCCTGATCGGCGAGGACATCGGGGCCGCCGAGGGCGTGTTCAAGCTGACGGTCGGGCTGTTCGAGCGGTTCGGACCCGAGCGCGTCCGGGATACGCCGATCAGCGAGCAGGCGATTATCGGCGCGACGATGGGCGCGGCAATGACCGGCCTGCGCCCGGTCGCCGAGTTGATGTTCAGCGACTTCTTCGCGGTGACCTGGGACATGGTCGTCAACCAGATCGCGAAGACCCGCTACATGACCGACGGCCAGGTCTCCCTGCCGCTCGTGATCCGGACGGCCAATGGCGCGGGCCTCCGGTTCGGCGCCCAGCACAGCCAGAGCATCGAGAACTGGGCGATGGCGATCCCGGGACTCAAGGTCGTTGCGCCGTCGAACCCGGCCGACATGTTCGGCCTGCTCGCGGCGGCCATCCGCGACCCGGACCCGGTCATCGTGTGCGAGCACAAGGCCCTCTTCGCGATCAAGGGCGAGGTCCCGGATGGCGAGCACGTGATCCCACTGGGCGAGGCCGCGATCGCCCGCTCCGGCGCCGACGCCACGATCGTCGCCCTCGCGGCCATGGTTCCACGGGCCGTGGCGGCAGCCGATGCCCTCGCCGCCGAGCACGGGATCGACGCCGAGGTGCTCGACCTCCGAACGCTGATCCCTCTCGATGCCCAGGCGATCCTGCGCTCGGTCGCGAAGACGAGCCGGCTCTTCACGGTGGAGGAAAACCCGCGGGTCGGCGGCTGGGGAGCCGAGATCGTGTCGCTCGTCGCCGACGAGGGCTTTTACAGCCTGGACGCGCCGATCGTCCGGATCACGACGCCGCACA
>JANLYK010000330.1:0-1626 GCA_031365595.1 Chloroflexota bacterium
AGGGTGGAGTAGGCCAGCACCCGTTTGATGTCGGTCTGGGTCATCGCGATCGACGCGGCAAGCAGCGCTGTGAAGATGCCGATCGCAGCGACGACCGCCATCGAGTCGGGGGCGCTGGCGAAGATCGGGTTCGTGCGGGCGACGAGGTAGACGCCGGCGTTGACCATCGTCGCGGCATGGATCAGGGCCGACACCGGGGTCGGGCCCTCCATCGCGTCCGGAAGCCAGACGTGGAGCGGGAACTGGGCGCTCTTGCCCATCGCTCCGGCGAAGATCAGCAAAGCGACGACCCAGATCGGGATCGGCAGGTTGGCGCCCTCGACCGTCAGGCCCGCGATCGCATCGCGGATGTTGAGCGTCCCGACGTCGACGAAGATCGCCATGATCCCGAGCGCGAACCCGACGTCGCCCACGCGGTTGACGATGAACGCTTTCTTGGCCGCCAGCGCCGCCGATCGCTTGTGCTTCCAGAACCCGATCAACAGGTAGCTCGACAGCCCGACCAGCTCCCAGGCCACGAACACGACGAGGAAGCTGTCGGCCAGGACGAGCAGGAGCATCGAGACCATGAACAGGTTCAGGTACGCGAAGAACCGCCAGTAGCCCGGGTCATGGCTCATGTAGCCGATTGAATAAAGATGCACGAGCAGACCGATCGTCAGCACGACGATCAGCAGGACGGCGGTCAGGTTGTCGACGAAGAAGCCGACCTCGACGACGAACTTGCCCGACGGGATCCAGGTGTAGAGCGTGTGGCCGTAGCCGTGCTCGCCGAACGGCGCAGCTCCGGTCAGGGCGCTGAACGCGACCCACATCCCGATCAGCCAGGCGAGCCCGATCGCCCCGACTGGCACGAGGTGGGCGGCCTTGCCGAGCCGTCGCCCGGCAACCGCCGTGAACAGGAATCCGGCCAGGGGCAGGGCGATGATCAGCGGGATCAGGAGGTCCCACTGGCCGCCGGCGACGGCCGTGCCCTCGGCGCCCTCGGTGGTGGCCGCCAGGATCGCCGCCAACGGCAGGCCGAACGCGCTCATTGCGACATCGCGTCGTACTCGTCGACGAGCGGGGTCTTCTTGTTGCGGTAGATCGCGATGATGATCGACAGGCCGACGGTCGCCTCACCGGCCGCGACGCCCATGACGAGCAGGGCGATCACCGAGCCGCTCGCCCCGAGGGCCGGGATGAACGAGGCGAAGGCGATGATCGAGAGGTTGACCGCGTTGAGCATCAGCTCGATCGACATCAGCATACTGATCGCGTTGCGCCGGGCCAGGAAGCCGAACATCCCGATCGCGAACAGCAGGCTCGACAGCGTCAGATAGGCGTTCAGCGAGCGCGAGCCACCGGCGGCGAGGGCGAGCAGCCCGAGGCCGACGACGAACGCGCCGGCGACGACCATCCCGACGAAGACGCGGATCACCGGGGCGGGTCCGTCGGGCCGCCGCGCTCGCGCTTGGCGAGGAACACGCCGCCGATCACGGCCGCCAGGAGCAGGATCCCGAGGACCTCGAACGGCAGGACCCAGTTCTTGAACAGCTCCTTGGCCAGGACGAAGGTGTCGGTATGGCCGCGCTGGCCTTCGCCGCCCCACGTCGTCGAGCCGATCGCGAGCAGGACCACGACGGT
>JANLYK010000332.1:0-2023 GCA_031365595.1 Chloroflexota bacterium
CCAGGGCGGCGAGATCTGGCGGCTCGACCGGACCGACGAAGCTCCGCCGACCGGCGATTGAGCGTGGCCGGCGACGGTCAGGCTCCGGAACGTGGACAGGCCGTGGATAACCCTCGCGAAAACAGGCCACGTTCCGCGAAACTCGTGGACAAGTCCCTAGGCAGGACTGGCGGCGCGTCCTACAGTAGGTCTTGCCCGAAGGGGCTACGAGATCGAAAGCGACGCCAAAGGTGCTTGCATCGGAGGCGGAGGCTACGGACCCGAAGTTCCTTCGGGCGTTTTGCTGTCCGCCGCACGGATTGCCCGGGCCGCGGCCACCACGCGGGCCACGTTGTCCGCCAGCGGCGCGACCGCGTCGATCACCAGCGGCGCGAACGGCCAGGCGACCCATTCGGCCCGGCGCAGCGTGACTGCCTGCCACGTCGGTTCCGGGATCGCCAGGTGGCGCTCACGGCCATGGAGCCGCGACCGATGGACATCGTGGTCGGACAGGACCGTCTCGACCACGAGCAGGGGAGCGCCGAGGCGTCGGGCAAGCTCGATCCAGAACGTCTTCGCCTCACCGACCGCATTCACCGCGTCGACGACGACCGTCAGACCGAGCGCCAGGTTGTCCTCGGCGATTGCGCCGGCCACGGCGTAGGCCGCGAGCCCCGGCGGATCGGTGTCCTCGACACCGACCTCGGCCAGCGCGGAGTCGATCGGGTCGACCGACAGAAGCGGAGCACCAAGCTCGCGGGCGACGGCCGCCGCGACCACGGTCTTGCCGGTGGCCGGGAGGCCGGACAGGACGATCAGCATGCGGGCATCGTGGCACGTCCGGTCGCACCGGGCGCGACGTTCGTGGGAACCCTGTGGACAAGTCCCCGGATTGCGAGCCGATTGCGATGAAACTCGTGGATAAGTGGCTGGACGGGCCCAGGTCGGTCGCCTATCGTAGGTCTTGCCCGAAGGGGCCTCGAACATCTAGCGATCCAGTCGGTACTTGTATTGACGGGAGCGCCTAGTGATCGGCGGTTCCTTCGGGCGTTTCTGTGTCTCCCACGCGTCGCACCCGCCGGGCGGGTCGCCGGAACGCGGATCGGTCCGAGACATGACAATCGGCCCATGAAGATCGCCGACGGCATCCATCGCCTGGGCTCGGGCATGGTCAACGCCTACCTCCTCGTCGACGGGGGAGCGGTCACGATCATCGACGCCGGCCTGCCCGGCTACTGGAAGGACCTCGAGGCGGAGCTGGCCGCCCTCGGGCGTACCTTCGAGGATGTCCGGGCGGTCGTCCTGACTCACGGCCACTCCGATCACGTCGGCTTCGCCGAGAAGGCCCGGAAGAGGGGAGTGCCGGTGTCGGTCCACGAGGCCGACGCGCTGCTCGCCCGGGGGCGGGTCAAGAACCCGGCCAAGGGGACCGGGCCCGTCCGTCCCCTGCCGCTCCTGAGGTTCATCGCCCTCGCGCTGCGCAAGGGTGGCTGGCACATCGACCGGCCGACCGTCGTTGCCACGTTCGGCGACGGCGCGACGCTCGACGTGCCGGGCTCGCCACGGGTCGTGCTCGCGCCGGGACACACGCCCGGCAGCGCCGCGCTCCACGTGCCCGCCCGGGACGTGCTGTTCGTCGGTGACGCCCTCGCCACCGTCGCGGTCACGACCGGCGATATCGGTCCGCGGCTTGCCCCGTTCACCGCGGATCCGGCCCGGGCCCTGGCGTCGCTTGGCGACCTTGCGCGCCTTCCTGATGCGCGACTCGTGCTGCCCGGCCATGGCGAGCCGTGGACCGACGGGATCGAGTCAGCCGTGGCGGCAGTCCGGGAATCGACAGCGGCGGCCACGTCGGGCCGCCGCTGAGGGATCGAATGGCGCGCCGAGGCGTCGAGCGGTCAGGGAGCCGCGACGAACCAGACGCCGCCGACGCCCTGGCCCTTCGTGTCGCTTGCCGCCTGGTCGGGCGCGAAGTAGTACAGCGGCCGGCCCTTGTAGGTGACCTGCTTGGTGCCGTCGTCGCGGGTCGCAAGGGCGAGCGCGC
>JANLYK010000342.1:0-17836 GCA_031365595.1 Chloroflexota bacterium
TGTGGCAGTTCGCTTCGTCCGCGCTTCGCTCAAGGGCTGGATCTACTGCCGCGACCACGCGGACGACTGCGTCCAGTACACGACCGACGCGGGCAGCCTGCTCGGGACCGGCCACCAGAAGTGGATGATGAACGAGGTCAACGCCCTCGTCTGGCCGTCGCCGAGTGGCGTCGGCATGATCGACCCCGTGTTCTGGGGTCAGACCGTCAAGATCGCGAAGAACACCGGGATCATCAAGGCCGCCCCGTCGATCGACGCCTACACCTCGGACATCGTCAAGGAGGCCCTCGCGGGCATCACCGACGACACGAAGGGTGACGGCTTCACGAAGGGCACCGTCGAGGTCACGGCCGGCGGCAAGTAGCCCTCCGGGCCTTCGCCCGAGTCCACGAGACACCAGGTCGGCCGGTCCCGCGAGGGGCCGGCCGATCGGATTCCGGATCCGGGCCCGCCCCAGTGGCCTGGCACTGACTTGTCAAACGAATCTCCTCCGGACATTGGGCGGGCCAGGGGAGGCCGCTCTCCCCGGCAGCGAGCGTGGACGTTGCCGTGCGACTTGCCACTCGACTCATCGATCGATCGTCTGACAAGACGTTCGCGGCCAATGTCCGCCTGGCATTCGTTTGACAAATCGAGTGGCCGACGACCACCCGTTTGACGGATCGGCCCCACTGGCCCGATGGTGGGGTCGCGAGTCGCAGGTGCCGGGCTTTGTCCTCCCCCAGTCCGAAGCGCGCGACCGATCGGAATGACTTTATGGCCCGCACCCGCTTTGCCTCGCCCGAGGCGAACATCGTCGTCTCCAGTGACGGCTTCTTCGACGTCTACCCCGCCGTCACCCGGACCGACGGCGACAAGCCGGCCTACCGCGGCCTGCTCGGCGAGCTCGGCCCCGGCATCCGCGCCGTGGACGAGGGGCTGGCCGTGCGTCCCGACTCGGCCGCCCTGGCCGATGCCGTTCGCACGTGGTCGGCCGAGCATGGCGCGGCTGCCGTTCGCGGCGAGCTCGGCAAGGGCCGCGACGGTACGCTCGTCCTGGCCTGACCCAGAGCGCCCCGTCCGCGATCGCCCGAGGCGACGTGGACCTGACGAAGAACGAGGAGCCCTCGCGCGGCAGCGAACGTTGGGGGGAAACGCCGCTGCGCGCGAGAACTCCTCGCGATCGGCATGATACATTCTTGAGCGACTCAGGAATGTTTATGTAGATTTGGGTAGAATTCGGTGCCTCGGTCGACATCCCGCGACCCCGACTGGGTGAGCCTCTCAGAGGCGAGCCGCGTTCTCGGCGTCTCGCCCGCGACCCTGCGCCGCTGGAGCGATGCCGGCCGCCTCCGGGTCTTCACGACGCCCGGCGGGCATCGCCGCTTCTCGCGCAGCGCGCTGGCCCGCCTCCTCCCGGCCGATCGCGCCCACCGCCCGTCGATCGCGGGGGCCGGCCTGACCCCGAGCCGGATCGCGCGTTCGTATCGGCGAGCCAGCCGCGAAGCGGCGTCCGAGCTGCCGTGGGTCCTCACGCTCACCGACGCCCAGCGCACGCTCTTCCGCGAGCGGGGCCACATCCTCGCGGCCAGCCTCCTCCTGTATCTCGACGCGACCGAGCCGGAAGGCGCGGCCCATCATCTCAAGGAGGCCTCCATGTCGGCCGCCGAGTACGGGACGGTGGCTGCAGGGCTGGGCCTGTCCCTCAGCCAGACTGTCGAGGGCTTTCTCCGGTTTCGCGCGCCGTTTCACCAGGAGCTGGCCGTCGCGACCCGGCGGCGCGGATTCGACACCGCCGAGTCGACTGACCTCCTCGGGACCGCCGAACGGGCGATGGACCGGCTGCTCGTCGCGACGATGACCGGTCACAGCCTGGCCACCGGCCGGGCGAGTCGGAGCGGCCGGGCGCGGGGAGCCGCCGAATCCGAGCCACCCGTCGCGCGGGAGTGACCACGATCCAGGTTCCGGACCCGATCGCATTCGCCTGTCACGCACGGTTCGTGCCCGCGTCCGATCGTGAGGCGTTCGCCCGACGCCTCCGGGAGGCGACGTGCGCGAACCTCGTGACTCTCGAGACCTGCCACCGCGTGGAGGCCTACGGGATGGGACTCGACGGCGAGGTCGCCGCCTCACTGACGGCTGCGCTGCCTGCGGGCGGACAGATCCTCCTGGGCGAGCACGCGATCGTCCACGTGATCGACGTCGCCGTCGGGACCGACTCGGTGGTGGTCGGCGAGGACCAGATCCTGCACCAGATGCGGGCCGCGCTCGACGCGGCGCGAGCCGCCGGACCCGTCGATGCCGCCCTGGAACGACTCCTTGCCCATGCCCTGCGGGCCGGCCGGAGCGCCCGGTCCTGGCGGCAGGGTCCGCGGCGATCGCTGGCCGACCTTGCGCTCGAATCGATCGAGCGCGCGGCCGGTCCGCTGGCCGGCCGGGACCTCCTCGTCGTCGGGGCCGGGCAGATGGGCCGGCTCACGGCTCGGGCTGCAATCGCGGCTGGTGCCTCGGTCAGCGTCGCCAACCGGACGGCCTCGGGCGCGGCTGCCCTCGCCGGCTCCGTCGGCGGCCGGGTCGTGCCGTTCGACCCAGGCGACGACGTCGCGCACTTTGCCGGGATCGTCGTCGCTCTCAGCGGGCCGTGGATCGTCACGGAATCGACCGCCGACGTTCTGAGCGGCGGCACGTCCGTGGTCGTCGACCTGTCCATGCCGGCGGCTGTCCCGGCCTGGCTCGGGGAGCGACTCGGTCCGCGCCTCGTCGTGGCCGACGCCCTGGCGCGTGCGGGCGACCGGCTCGCGTCCGCGACGGACCCGCGGCTCGGCACGCTGATCGAGCGGACCGCCGCAGAGTTCGGCGAATGGCAGCGCGGCCGGGACGGGCGAGCCGCGGCAGCCGTGCTCGTCGCCCGGGCCGACCGCGAGAGCGAGATCGAGCTCGCAGCGCTGTGGCGAGCCCTGCCGGACCTGGACCCGGACGCGCGGCGGGCGATCGAGGGCATGACCCGTCACCTCGCACGCCGCCTGTTGCGCCAGCCGCTCGAGCGGCTCGGCCGGGATGGCGACGGCCGGGAGAGCCGGGCGGTCCGCGACCTCTTCGCCCTGTGAGCGGCCGGCGGATCGCGATCGGCACGCGCGGCAGCGCGCTGGCCATGGTCCAGGCCCGGCTCGTGAGCGAGGCGCTCGCCCGGGACGGCCGGTCGAGCCGGATCGTCATCGTCGAGACGGCCGGCGATCGCCGCGCGCCGGACACCGCCTGGGGAGAAGGCGCGTTCGTGGCCGCGATCGAGAACGCCCTGCTCGACGGCCGCGTGGACGTCGCGGTTCACAGCGCCAAGGACGTGCCGACCGATCTCGATCCGCGCCTCCGGATCGCCGCGTACCTCGCGCGGGCCGACCCGCGCGACGCGCTCGTGGTCCGGGTGGACGCGCCCGCCCGCCGACTGGCCGACCTGCCGCCCGGCAGCCGACTCGGGACCGACAGCCCACGCCGGGCCGGGTTCGTGCTCGCCCAGAGACCTGACCTCGTGGTCCATCCCCTCCACGGCAATGTCGATACGCGCCTCCGCCGGCTCGACAGCGGCGAGACCGACGCCCTCGTCCTCGCCTGTGCCGGCCTCGACCGGCTCGGGCTCGGCGACCGGATCGTTGAGCGGCTCTCGCCGGAGATCGTGCCGCCCGCCCCGGGCCAAGGCGCGATCGCGGTCCAGATCCGGAGCGACGACGGCCGGATGCTCGGCCTGACCGCGGCGATCGACGACCTGCGCACGCACCGGGCGATGGACGCCGAGCGCCTCTTCCTGCGCGCTTCCGGCGGCGGCTGTCGGTCGCCGATCGGGGCCCTCGCGACGTTCAGCGGCTCCGAGCTCCAGCTGCTCGGCGGGCTCGCCGAGCCCGACGGCACCCGGACGACGTTCGGGCGACGGCATGGCCCGCACGACGCGGGGGATCGGCTGGCGGGCGAGTTGGCGACCGAGCTGTCGCAGGAGCACGGAACACCGCGCGCCGGAGCGGCGGATCGGGATCCCGCCGCGGATCGGCGGGCGGGAGCGCGTCCGGCCCGCCGCGGACGCGTCCTCGTCGCCCGGCCCGAAGCTCAGGCCGGCGAGCTGGCCGCTGCCCTGACCGACGCCGGCCTGGAGCCGGTCCTCGTGCCGGCGATCGCGATCGAGATCGGCGACGACCACGACGAGCTCGGGCGGTCCGCGGGCCGGCTCGCGAGCTACCGATGGGTCGTGGTGACGAGCGCGAACGGCGCCCGAGCCATCCTCGCGACCGGCCTCGTTCGTTCCGGGACCGGTGCTCCCGGCTGGGCGGCGATCGGGCCGGGGACGGCGGCCCTCCTGGAAGCGGACGGGATCGTCGTCGAGTTTCGGTCGAGCATAGCCAGCGCTGCGGTGCTCGCTCACGAGCTGCCGCTCGCTGCCGGTGACCGAATCCTGGTGGCCCGGGGGGACCTCGCCGGCTCACGGGTCGCCGATGGACTCCGTGCCCGCGGGGCCGCCGTCGACGACGTCATCGCATACCGGACCCGCGAGGCCCCGCGGTCGTCGCGGCCGCTCCTTCGGGCCGCGGTGCTGAGCGCCGGCCTCGACGCAATCGTGTTCAGCAGCGGCTCGACGGTCCGTGGCCTGGCGACGCTTGCCGCGGACGAAGGTCTCGATCTGTCGGCGGTGCCTGCGATCTGCATCGGGCCCGAGACGACCCGGGCCGCGACCGCCGCCGGCTTCCGCCACGTGTCCGTGTCCAGGACGCCCGCCGCGGCCGGCCTTGCGACCGCCACCGTCCAGGCCATCGCCGCCCATCCCCGGAAGGAATCGTGATGCTCGACCTCGACGCCCCGCCGACCCATTCCACCAGCGGGCCGGAAGCATCCGTCCCGGCTCCGACCGCCCGGCCACGCCGCCTCCGTCGGACCGCCGCGCTCCGGGCCCTCGTCCGCGAGACGCGCCTCGACCCGGCCATGCTCGTCGCGCCGATGTTCGTCCGGCCGGGCCGCGGCATCCGCGAGCCGATCGGTTCGATGCCCGGGGTCGCCCGGCTGTCGCCTGACGTCGCCGCCGATGAGGCCGGCCGCCTGGCCGCCCTCGGAATCGGTGGCGTGATCCTGTTCGGGCTGCCCGAGGCCAAGGACGCGGCCGGCTCCGGGGCCTCGGCCGACGACGGGATCGTCCAGGACGCATTCCGCCGGATCGCCGCGCTGGATCTGCCGCTCGTGACGATCGCCGACACCTGCCTGTGCGAGTACACCGACCACGGCCACTGCGGTCCGATCGGCCCGGACGGCATCGTGGCCAACGATCGGGCGCTCGTCCGCCTCGCCGAGACCGCCGTCAGCCAGGCTCGGGCGGGCGCCGACATCGTCGCGCCGAGCGCGATGATGGACGGCCAGGTGGCCGCGATCCGGGCGGCCCTCGATGGCGCCGGATTCGCCGACGTCGCGATCATGGCCTACGCCGCCAAGCACGCCTCGGCCTTCTATGGCCCATTCCGCGAGGCGGCTGACAGCGCGCCCGCGTTCGGCGATCGGCGCTCCTACCAGATGGATCCAGCCAACGGCCGCGAGGCGCGCCGCGAGATGGACCTGGACATCGCGGAGGGCGCCGACATCCTGCTCGTCAAGCCGGCCCTGCCCGGGCTGGATCTCGTGGCCGCGGCGCGGGCGCGCTACGACGTTCCGATTGCCGCCTACCAGGTGTCGGGCGAGTTCGCAATGATCGCGGCGGCCGCCGAGCGCGGCTGGATCGACGGCCGGCGGGCGATGACCGAGGCCGTGACCGGGATCGTGCGGGCCGGAGCCGGGATCGTGATCACGTACGCGGCGGCCGATCTGGCGACATGGATCCGGGAGGAGCGATGACGTCCGACGAGCAGGTCTACGTCCAGGCCCTCGCCCTCGGGCTCGATCCGGCGTGGCGCCGGCTCGGCGCAGAGGAGCGCCGCGCCGACGGCCGCGCGTTCGCCGCGAGCGCCGAGGGCAGCACCGGCGTGCGGACGATCACCTATTCGTCGATCGGGCTCGAGCCCGGCGTGGATCTTCTGCTGTGGCGGATGGCCCCGAGCGTCGATGCCCTCGAGGAGGCCGCCGCCGCCGACCTGCGCGCCGGACTCGGGCGCTGGCTGACCGTCCGGCACTCGCTGATCGGCCGGATCGGGCCGTCGCAGTACGTCCGCAAGCCGACCGGCCAGGAGCAGTCGCTGTTCGACGGCGAACGGTCGCGCTACCTCGTCGTCTATCCGTTCACGAAGTCGACCGACTGGTACCTCCTCTCGAAAGAGGCACGCCAGGGCGTGATGAACGAGCACATGCGGGTCGGCCATGATTATCCGACGATCCGCCAGGCGCTCGCCTACTCGTTCGGACTCGACTCGCAGGACTTCGTCGTCGCCTACGAGACCGACGACCTCGTGGCGTTCGGCGATCTCGTCCGGGCCCTGCGCTCGACCGAGAGCAGGCGCTCGACCGTCAACGACACCCCGATCCTGCTCGGGATCCAGCGCCCGCTCGACGAGATCCTCGCGCTCTTGGGGGCGGCGTGATCCCGGCGGCGCCGCACGGGTCGCGGACGGGGGCGCAGGCCGGGGCCCGGACGGCGGCACTCGTCGAGCGCGCGGAGACCCTGTTCCCGGGCGGCGTCAACAGCCCGGTCCGCGCGTTCGGCTCGGTGGACCGGCCACCGCTCGTCCTGGCCAGCGGCGCCGGTCCGTACGTCCGCGACGCCGACGGCCGCACCTACGTCGACTACATCGGGGCGTGGGGGCCGGCGATCCTCGGCCACGGCGACCCCGCGGTCATTGCCGCGATCACCACGGCCGCTGCCGACGGCCTTGCCCTGGGCGCCACCCATCCGCTCGAGATCGAGCTCGGCGAGGCGATCCGATCGGCCATGCCCTCGCTCGAGCGGCTGCGCTTCACCTCGTCGGGCACCGAGGCCGTCATGAGCGCGCTGCGACTTGCCCGGGCGGCCACCGGCCGCGACCTCGTCGTCAAGTTCGCGGGCGGCTACCACGGCCACGTGGACGGCCTGCTCGTCGAGGCCGGCTCCGGGGTCGCCACGCACGCGATCGCGGGCAGCGCCGGCGTGTCCGCCGCGGTGGCGGCCACCACGATCGTCCTGCCCTTCAACGACCCGACCTCGGTCACCCTGGCGTTCGCCGAGCACGCCGGCCGGATCGCGGCTGTGATCGTCGAGCCGGTCGTGGCGAACGCGGGGGTCATCGCCCCGGGCCCGGGCTTCCTCGAGCACCTCCGCGAGACGACCCGGGCCGACGGCGCGCTGCTTATCTTCGATGAGGTGATCACCGGCTTCCGGCTTGGGCTCGGCGGCGCCCAGGCCCGGTTCGGGATCCGGCCCGACCTCACGACGCTCGGCAAGATCATCGGCGGCGGGATGCCGATCGGGGCGTACGGCGGCCGGGCCGAGCTGATGCGCCTCATCGCACCGGAAGGGCCGGTTTATCAGGCGGGAACCCTGTCCGGTCACCCGCTCTCGATGGCGGCTGGGATCGCCACGCTCGGCCAGCTGACGCCCGAGCACTACGTCGCCCTCGAGGAGACGGTCGCCGAACTGGCGGCGGGACTGGAGACGGCCGCCGCCAACGCCAGTCGCGACGATGTCGCGGTCGCTCGCGCGGGGACCCTCCTGACGGTGTTCTTCCGGCCGTCGGTGCCGCTCGACGCGGCCGACGCGCTCACCTCCGACCGGGCGGCCTACGCCCGGTTCTTCGGCGCGATGCTCGATCGCGGCGTCCTGTTGCCGCCGTCCCAGTTCGAGGCCTGGTTCCCATCGATGTCCCACGGTCCGGTCGAGATCGACGCCACGATCGCCGCCGCCCGGATCGCCTTCAAGGAGTCCGCGTGAACGACCGCTTTCTGCGCGCCTGCCGGCGCCAACCCGTCGACGCCACCCCGGTCTGGTTCATGCGCCAGGCGGGCCGGTCGTTCGCCGCCTACCGCAAGCTGCGCGAGCGCTACGGCATCCTCGAGCTGGCCAAGACCCCCGACCTGTGCGCGGAGGTCACGCTGATGCCCGTCCGCGACCTCCGCGTCGATGCCGCGGTCCTCTTCGCCGACATCATGCTGCCGCTCGAGCCGATGGGCGTCGGCCTCCGGATCGAGCCGGACATCGGCCCGATCATCGACACCCCGATCCGGTCGGCCGCCGACGTCGCCGCGCTCCGGCCCTTCGATCCCGCGGAGGTCTCGTTCACGCTCGACGCGATCGGGCTCGTCCGGCGCGAGCTCGCCGGCTCGGCCGGGGTCATCGGCTTCTCGGGCGCCCCGTTCACGCTTGCCTGCTACCTGATCGAGGGCCGTCCGTCGCGCGACTTCGCCCTGGCCAAGGCGTTCATGTACCGCGAGCCGGCCGCCTGGCACGACCTGATGGATCGGCTCTCGACGATGATCGTGGCGTACCTCCGGGCCCAGGCCGACGCCGGCGCCGATGCCGTCCAGCTCTTCGACAGCTGGGTCGGTGGTCTCGGGCCGACGGACTATCGAACGTACGTCCAGCCCCACGTCCGACGGATCCTCGGCGCGCTGGCCGACGTGCCGACGATCCACTTCGGGACGGGCACCGCGGCGCTCCTCGAGCTGATGGCCGAGGCCGGCGGCGACGTCATCGGGCTCGACCACCGGGTGTCGCTGGCCGACGGCTGGCGCCGGGTCGGGGCCGATCGCGGCGTCCAGGGCAACCTCGACTCCGCACGGCTGCTCGCCGGCTGGGACGCCACGCGCGACGGAGCGCTGGCGGTGCTCGCCGAAGCCGGCGGGCGGACCGGGCACATCTTCAATCTCGGGCACGGGGTTCTGCCCCAGACCGACACCGATCTGCTCCGCCGGCTGGTCGATCTCGTCCACGAGGAGACCGCCCGGACGCCGGTCGTGACCGCGGGTACCGGCTCGTGAGCCGCGACGTGGGGGCGGGCGTCCTGCTGATGACCTACGGCTCGCCCGATTCGCTCGAGCGGGCCGACGTCGCCGCATACCTGGCCCGCGTCCGCAGCGGGCGCGAGCCGGATCCCGAGCTCGTCGACGAGTTCGCCCGACGCTACCGAGTGATCGGCGGATCGCCGCTGATCGGCATCACCCGCGACCAGGCCGCGGCGCTGGCTGGCGTCCTGGGGTCGCCGGTGGAGGTCGGGATGCGCTTCTCCGAGCCGTCGATCGACGCCGGACTGGCCGCCTTGGCCCGGGCCGGTGCGACGGAGGTCGTCGCGATCGTCCTCTCGCCCCAGTATTCGCCCCTGCTGATGAGTGGCTACGGCCGGGCGATCGATGCCGCGCGGGCGGCCCTCGGGACAGGCGCGCCGGAAGTGGCCGTCGCGGGCGCCTGGCACGATCAGCCGGCGTTCGTGGCCGCGCTCGCCGGGCGCGTCATGGAGTCGCTGGACGGGCTCCCGCCCGAGGACCGCGCGGCCGTCCACATCCTGATGACCGCGCACAGCCTGCCGAAGCGGGTCGCCGAGCAGGAACCCGGCTATCTCGACCAGCTCCGCTCGACCGCCGAGTCCGTCGCGGCCGCCGCTGGGCTGGGTGACGCCGACTGGACCTTCTGCTGGCAGAGCGCGGGCCACGAGCCGGGCGAGTGGATGAAGCCCGACTTCGCCGACCTGATGCCGGAGATCGCCGCGGCCGGCGGCCGCTCGGTGCTGATCGTGCCGGTCCAGTTCCTCGCCGACCATCTCGAGATCCTGTACGACGTCGAGATCGGCGCCCGCGAGCAAGCCGAGGACAACGGTCTGGCGTTTCGCCGGATCCGATCGCTCAACACCGATCCCGACCTCATCGCGGCACTGGCCGCCGTGGTGGCGGTCACCCGCAGGCCGGTTCGGGTCGGCGCATAGCGCCAGCGCAGCGGGCAGGTCGGGTCAGCCGAACACCGCGCGCAGGGCCCCATCGAGATCGGCCCACAGGTCCTCCACGTTCTCGATCCCCACCGAGAACCGGCACAGGGTCGGGCCCACCAGCACGGCGTCGCCTGGGTAGCGTGCCCGCCGTTCGATCAGCGACTCGACGCCGCCCAGGCTGGTGGCGTGGGTCACCAGGCGCAGCCGGGCCAGGAAGGCCTCGGTCTGCTCGGGGCTGCCGGCCGTCTCGAACGACAGCATCGACCCGCTGCCGTTCGGGAGCACCCGCGACGCGCGCTCGTGCTGCGGGTCGCCGGGCAGGCCCGGGTAGTGAACCCGATCGACGTACGGGTGCGCCGCCAGCCGACGCGCGAGCTCGGCCGCCGACGCCTCGGCCCGGTCGAGGCGCACCGCGAGCGTGCGCAATCCGCGCAGGGCGAGGAAGGCGTCAAACGCTCCCGGGATCGACCCGTGATCGTGGCGGTACGTCGCGAGCGCGTCCGCGTGGGCAGAGTCCCGGCTGACGACCGCGCCGAGCACGAGGTCGGAGTGGCCCGCGATCAACTTCGTCGCCGAATGGAGGACGAGATCGGCTCCCAGGTCGAGCGGGCGCTGGCGGAGCGGGGTCGCGAACGTCGCGTCAACCACGGTGAGCGCGCCGCGCTCGCGGGCGCCGGCCGCGATCTTGGGGACATCCGCGACCACGATGAGCGGATTGGCGATCGATTCCACCCAGACCATGGCTGCGCCGTCGGCGGCGCCGAGGACGGCGTCGGCGTCGTCGGCCGGGACCAACCGGACCTGGAGCCGGCCCGCGGCCTGCAGCCGATCGAAGATGTGCCGGACGCCGTGGTACGACGCCGAGGCGAGGACCACGGTCCCGCCGGCCGGCACGAGGTCGGCGATCGCGGTCGCCGCCGCGAGGCCCGAGGCGAATGTCACGGCCCGGCCGCCGTCCAGCGCCCCGAGCGCCGCCTCGAGCGCGCCCCACGTCGTGTTGCCGTCGCGCCCGTACTCGAGGCTCGCGTCGTGGACGTAGGTCGAGCTGAGCGTGATCGGCGGGTTCATCGGGGCACCGGCGACCCGCGCGGGCCGGCCGGCCTGCACGGCGACGGTGTCAGCCGTCCAGTCCGGATCAAGGTCGAGCGAGTCGGCGTACAGGGGATCGGTCATGGTCTGGGCTCCGTTCGTTCGGATGAGAGTCGCGGCCGCAAGGACGTCGGACCTCGGCGTACGGCGTCATCATGGTGGCTCCACGCCACCCACGAACGATGGAGGAGCCCGGACCCGTGAGTCCCTGGCAGCGCCGGCTCCAGTTGACGCTCATCGCCTGTTCCCTGCTCGCGCTGGGTGCCGTCCAACTGGCGTCGGCCGCGCTGTCGATCGGCCAGCCCCCGGCGGAATCGACCGCTCCGCTGCTCGGCAGCGCCTCGGGCCCGATCCCGCGCATCGCCCTCGCGTATGACCTTGGCGGGCGCGGAAGCGCCGGCTTCAACGAGCTGGCCTGGGAGGGCGTAAAGCGGGCAGCCGCCCAGTTCGACGCCGACATCGAGGAGATCACCGCCCGGTCGGGCGAGACCGAAGTCGACCGGGAGGAGCGGCTGGCGGACCTGGCCGACGCCCGCTACTACCCGATCTTCGCCATCGGCTCCGCGTGGGCTCGACCTGCGGCCACGGTCGCCCGGAAGTATCCCGGCACCTGGTTCGGCATCTTCGACGACGCGACCGTTGACGCAAAGAACGTGATCGGCATCCAGTTCAACGACGAGCAGGGCGCCTTCCTCGTCGGCGCGGCTGCCGCCCTCACGTCGAAGACGGGCAATGTCGGCTTCATCGGCGCGGCCCGGATCCCTGCGCTCGAGAAGTACGAGGCGGGCTTCGCGGCGGGTGTCCGGGCGGCCAACCCGAGCGTCAAGGTCCAGGTCGCGTATCTCGCGCGCCCGCCCGACGATGCCGGTTTCAGCGATCCGGCCGAGGCCAGGAAGGCTGCGCTGGACATGTACGACGCGGGCGCCGACGTGATCTTCGGGGCGGCCGGCGACTCGGGCAACGGGGTGATCCAGGCTGCCCACGAGCGGGGGCTGTGGGCGATCGGCGTTAACAGCGATCGGTACCTCACGGCGGACCCGTCGGTGCGCGGCGCCATCCTAACGTCGATGCTCAGGCGAGCCGACGCCGTCACCTACGCGGTCACGATGGAGGTCGCGATGGGCGTCCCAAAGGACGGCAACAATGTGTTCGGCCTCGATCGGGGCGCTGTCGGCTTCGCGACCTCCGGCGGTTTCGTCGACTCCATCAGGACGAAGCTCGACGCCTTCGCCGCCAGGATCGCCTTGGGCCAGATCCTGGTCCCGACGAAGCCCCGCTCGCAGGGCGCGGCCAGCCCATCCCCGTAGCCTCAGCCGACCTTGCCCGTCCCGAACTGGCGATCGCCGGCGTCGCCGAGGCCGGGCATGATGTAGCCCTTCTCGTTGAGCTGGCGATCGAGCGCGGCGCAGTGGATCTCGACGTCCGGATGTGCCGCCGCGACCGTCGCCACGCCCTCCGGCGCTGCGATCAGGTTGACGAGCTTGATCGGGGTCGCGCCCCACTTCTTGAGGACGTCGATCGCGGCAGTCGCGCTGCCGCCGGTCGCGAGCATCGGGTCGAGGATCAGGCACAGGTCGACCGAGTGCGAGTCCGGCAGCTTGTTGTAGTACTCGACGGGCTGGAGGGTCCGCTCGTCCCGGAACAGCCCGAGGTGCCAGACCTCGGCGGTCGGCATCAGCTCGAGCATCGCGTCGACCATGCCGAGACCGGCCCGGAGGATCGGGACCAGGCCGATCCGGTCGGCGAGCTGGGCGGCCTCCATCTCCTCGATCGGTGTCCGGATCGTGAGCGGCCGGACCTTCACGTCCTCGAGCGCCTCGTAGCCGAGCAGCCACGACAGCTCGCGGACGACCTCGCGGAACTTCTTGGGCTCGGTCTTCTCATCGCGCAGGACGGCGAGCTTGTGGAGGATCGCCGGATGGCTCGACACGTGGAGCGTGGGCGGCAGGGACACGTCGGGCCTCCGGAGGGGGCGCATCGGCGCGCCGATCCCGAATGCTAGCGCGCAACGCCGTCGCGTCACCGACCCTGTACCGTCCGTCGCGGCCGGCTCGATCCGGATGGCTGCCCCGAGTGCCCGCGGGAGGTCGTTTGCGGTCATGCCGGCCAATTCCCTGTTCGGACGCCCGAAACCATGATGGAGCGGGCCGCGCTGAGCGCTATCCTCGCGGGACCGTGACGAGCCCAGACGACCCCGCCGCCCAGCCGCCGCCGGCCACGCTTCCGTCGACGCGCCCGGCGACCCGCGCGCGCACGGCGAGCCCCACTCGGCCGGCGCCCGGTCGGGCGGCCCGTCGGCCCGCCCCGATTCTCGTGCGCCAGATGCGCAACGGGATCGAGGAGAGCGTCCATCGCGGGGACGTCGTCGAGGTCGATGTCGATGGCGCGCTGATCCGCGGCCTCGGCGACCCGGATCGAGTGGCCAACCTCCGGAGCACCGTCAAGCCGTTCGGTGTCGTCGCCCTGATCGAGGCCGGCGGGATCGAGGCGTTCGACCTGGAGCCGGCCGAGATCGCGCTGATGGCCAGTTCGCACTCCGGCGAGGACCTCCACGTCCGCACGCTCCAGGCGCTGTATCGCCGGGCCGGCGTCAGCCAGGCCCTGATCGCGACCGGCTCCGATGGCATGCCGCTCGACGCATTGACCGCCGCCCGGCTCGCGCGCGACGGAGAGAAGGCGAGCCCGAACCGGCACATGTGCTCCGGCCAGCACTCGGTGTACCTCCTTCTCGCTCGGCTCAAGGGCTGGGACCCGGAGCGCTACTGGCTGGATGAGCACCCGGCCCAGGTCGCGTACCGGGCGGTCGTCGCCCGTGCGTTCGGCACGCCCCCGAACAAGCTCCGGACGGCGATCGACGGCTGCGGCGTCCCGACCTACGCCTTCGCGCTCCGCGAGATCGCCCGGGCCTATGCGCTCCTCGCCGATCCGGGCGCGGTGGGGGAGTCGGACGCGCGATCCTCACTGGCGCCGGCGCTGCTCAAGGTCCGTGACGCGATGCTGGCAAACCCAGAGATGGTCGGCGGGACGCGCGACCGGCTCGACACCTCGTTGATGAAGGCCGCCCCGGGCCGGATCGTGAGCAAGGCCGGGATGGAAGCGCTTCGCGGCCTCGGGATCCTGCCCGGCGCGCGGGCCGCGACGAACGGCGCCTCTGCGGCAGCCGCGCCCGCGTCGGGGATCGCCCTGAAGATCGAGGACGGCGATGGGCACGATCGCGGAACCTGGGCTGCGACCATCGAGGTTCTCGCCCAGGCGGGCGTGCTCGATGGCCAGTCACTGCGCGTCCTCGCCCGCTACCACCGCCCGGCCGACATCGACCCTCACGGCCGGATCGGTGCAGAGGCGATCGCCGACTTCGAGCTGGCCCCGCTCGGCGAACGGATCTAGGGCGAGCGCCCCGGCGGCGACTCCCGAGACCCGCACCGGACGCTCACCCCACGGTCGTACGCGACGAGGGTTGGTGGCCTGAACCCGAGTCCAGCCAGGAATCCTCGCCGGGCGAGCCGGATCAGCGGAATCGGGTCCGATTCGTGTCCTCTCGGCCGCCGATCGGCGAATCCTTGTCCGACACGCTCATCCGGTGAGCGTCCGGGAGTGGCGCAGGCCTCAGGGCGGCGGCACGAGCCCGCAGTCGGGCGTCGTGCACAGCTCCAGCCCCAAGTCGACGAGGCCCTCGGCGAGTGGCGTGAACCCGAGCAGCCCGCCGAAACTCCGGCTCGTGACCCCGGCCGGGATCCCATGGACGAGGACCGCCCCACCCGAGTCGCCGCTGTCCACCGGAATCCGGGCGGTGATCATGCACGGGAAGTACATGCCGTCCCCGGAGTTGAGGTTCTCGCCCTTCTCGGCCACCGACGCCATGCGGAAGATGTTGCGGCCGTCGATCTCGACCGGGTCGCCGATCGCGACATCGGCGCAGGCGAGGGGTCGTGTGCCTGCCTGGATGAACCGGTAACCGCCCGTCCCGAAATCGACGACATTGAGGTGGCCCCACGGGATGCGACCCTCGGCGACGACGAGGTAGTTCATGTCGGACGACGCGCAGGTATGGCCCGGTTGGGGGCACGTGGCATCCCGGAGGGCAGGACCGAAGACACCGCGCACCGTGGTCCCGTCGGCGTCGTAGGCCACGGTGCCCTCGGACGTGCAGTGGCCGGATGACGTGAGCACGATCGTGTCCCCGCGGCGCGCGTAGAACCCGCCCGAGCAATAGCCCCAGAGCTGCTGGCCGGCCAGGACCGGTGGGTCGAACACCGGCGTCGCGCGACGCGGCTGGGTCAGGGTGCTGACGAGCGAATAGGAACCGATCGCGACCAGCACGCCCACCAGCGCGACGATGAGGACGCGGGTGGGGCGCATCCGCCTGCGCCCCTCAGTCGTCGTCACCGGTCGCACCCGCCATCCTGCTCACCGGGGCTGCGCGCGCCGGCCGTGGGTCGGATCATCGGGCACGGGCGCCGGCACGCACAACCGGCCGACCGTCCCGAACTCGTGCGCGCATCGTCCGGGTCGTGCGCGCGATGAACGCGGGCAGGGCATGCTTGCCGCGAAATGGCACCAAACGCCGATCCGTGGCGAACCCTGGGGCTCGCGCCGGGCGCGACCCAGGACGAGATCCGGCGTGCCTACCGGCGCCTGGCGAAGATCAACCATCCCGATGCCGCGGGCGACGGCGCCTTGCCCCGATTCCTCGCGATCCAGCAGGCGTACGACCAGCTCGCAGGCCCGGGCCGGGTCCGCCGGTCCGGTGCCCGGCCTGCCCCCGGCGCGCCACCGGCCGCCGATTCGCGTGAGCCGTGGCGGGCCGATCCAGGTCGGGCGCGTGCGTCGGGTCGAGCGGACGGCCGGCGAGCTCCGGGGGCGCGGCCGGCAGGTTCGCCCGGCTCGACGAGTGGGCCGAGCGCCGAGCCGGCCGACGGGGCATCCCGCGGCGGGGCGTCCCGCGGCCCTGCGGATCCGGACGACGGCGGCACGGCCGGCACGGCTGGCGCAGCCGATCCCGGCACCCGACGGTCCTCGAGCCGTCGCCGGGCCTCGAACCGCGCAACCCCCGGCTCGACCTCCTACGAGGGTGCCGACCAGGAGCCGTTCGAGCCGGGCTGGAGCGGCGCGACCTGGTACGGGGCGTCGAGCGGCACGTACTGGACGATCAACCCCAAGGAATACGCCGACCCCCGCAAGCACGGCCCCGAGTACCAGGCCCGTGCCCGCCGGGCCGCCCGAACGGGGCGCATCGATGACGAGGCGATCGAGGCCGACGCACCCGACGGACTGGCGGACGTAGCTTCGAGACCGGCCCCCGACCGCCCCGACGCCGACTCTCGCGCCGCTGCCGATCCCGCCGATCCCGCCGCCGCGGAGTCACATCCGGAGTCGCGGCCTCCGAACGACGCCCGGCGACCCTCGCCCGGCCGACCGGCGTGGACCTCGGCCGCGGCTCGGCAGACGGGCGCCGGTTCTTCGGTCGACCCGCCCCGTTCCTCGGTCAGCGCGGAATCACCGGCGACATCGCCGCCCCGCCGTCCGACGGCCGCACCTGCGGATCGAACGACCGCCCATCGACCCGGCGATGCCCGCCAGCGCGACCCCGGAGTCGGCGGCGGCTCTCCGCCCGCCCGGCCGCCGTCGTTCGGCAGCCTGCGTGACTACGTCGAAGAGCCTCCGTCCGGTCGATTCCGCGCGCCCATCCTGCGCGAGCCGACGACCCCGACGGGCCGCCTCGCGATGGCGATGCTCGGCTGGCCGCCGCTCGGGATCTTCCTCGCCGCCGCGATCGACGACTCGACCGGGTGCGGGCGCTACGCCGCGTCGTGCTCGGAGATCTCGTCGCCGGGGACGTGGATCGTCAACGCGGTGCTCGTCCTGCTCCTCCTGGCCCTGCCGCGACTCGCCACCTGGTCGGCCCACGGCGCGATCGTCGCCCTCGTCGTGGGGGTTCCCTCGGCGGTCGCGCTCAGCGCGGGCGGCGGTTCGAATGTCCCGGAGGCGAGCGGCCCGGTCCTGATCACCGTCCTGGCGCTTGCCTACCTCGCTGGCGTCGCGTACGCCGTCGTCCGCCAGGTCCAGCTCCGAAGCGTCCGGGTGGCGGCCGGTCGCCGCGTACCATGACCCGGTGAACCGCCGCCACGACGCCCAGGCCCTGTCGAGCGCAGCCCAGGAGTACCTGCTCGCACTGCGGGTGATGGCCGGCGACGGCTCGCACGTCCGGGCCGCCCACATCGCCCGGCATCTCGGCGTCTCGACCCAGGCCGCGAGCGAGATGTTCCGGCGCCTCGTCGCGGACGGCCTCGTCGTTCAGGCCGACGGGCGGGACCTCGTCCTGACGACGGCCGGCCGAGCCGCTGCCGACGCGATCTTCCGGCGCCACGCGCTCCTCGAGTGGTTGCTGACGTCGGTGATCGGGTTGGGCTGGGCCGAGTCGGACGAGGAGGCGGCCCGGCTCCAGGGCGCTCTGTCGCCGCGGGTCGAGGCACGGCTCGACGAGATGCTCGGCCACCCGCCCACCTGCCCGCACGGCAACCCGATCGACGCCGAGACCGCGCGCGCCCGACCGCGCGGCACCCCGCTGAGCCAGATCGAGGCCGGCCAGCGGGCGACGATCTATCGGATTACCGAGGCAGCCGAGGAGGACGCCGGGCTGCTGTCGTACCTGGAGGCCCGGGCGCTGACTCCGGGCGCCGCGGTCAACGTTCTCGCCCGCTCGGAATCGCTCGACTCGCTGACGCTCGAGGGGCCGCGCGGGCGGGCCACGCTCGGCCTCCGACCGGCCTCCCTCGTCCACGTCCTGCCCGGTGACGCCGACCCGGCGCTCTTCCACCAGGTGCCCGCCCGCTGAGTCCGTCGCCGGCCCGCGGCGCTCCACCCGTCCCGCAGCGTCCGCCGACCGCATCCCGCGGCGCGTCCCCGCGGCGCGTCCCCGC
>JANLYK010000346.1:0-3836 GCA_031365595.1 Chloroflexota bacterium
CGGCGCTGCCGCTCGTCCTCAAGGGGATCCTGACGGCCGAGGATGCGCGTCTCGCCGTCGAGCACGGGGCCGAGGGGATCATCGTCTCGAACCACGGGGCGCGCCAGCTTGACCGCACGGTTGCCCCGGCCGACGCGCTCGAGGAGATCGTCGACGCGGTCGGCGGCCGGACGGAGGTCTGGGTCGACGGCGGGATTCGGCGCGGGCTGGACGTCGTGACCGCGCTCGCGCTCGGGGCGCGCGGCGTGCTCGTCGGCCGACCGATCGTGTGGGCCCTCGCGGCGGGCGGCCAGGCCGGGGTCGAGCGGGCCCTGGCGATCCTGCGGACCGAGACGACCCTGGCGATGACCCTGCTCGGCGCGCCGACGCCTGGCGATCTCAACCGGGCCCACGTCGCCGACTGAGCGCGGCGGCCGCCTCCCACCGACCTGGGGCCGACCGACTGACCCGGGGCCCGGCAGGCGACCCGTGGCCGGCAGACCCGGGCCGGCAGACCGACCCGCGGCCGGTCAGCGAGGCGCCGCCTCAGCGCGCCGGCCGGGTCAGCTGCTCGAGGTGCTCGTCGTAGTGCTCGTCGGTGTTTCCGCGGAACCAGTCGGCGAGCGGATCGCCCGCGGTCCAGGCGAAGTGGCGCCCGTCGAACAGCTCCGCATCGGACGCGCGCTCGATGGCCGCGAGCACGGCCCGGTACGCCTCCTGCTCGCCGCTCCGGATCTCGGACAGCGGCCGATCGCGGTCTATCTGATGAAAGCGCTCGTTGCGCTCGTCGGTCTCGACCGACCCGTCCGGCTCGCCGCCTGCGCGGAGCGTCGCGAGGTTGTCAACGACCCGCCGCTCCCAGGCGGCAAGGTGGGCGACGACATCCTTGCGGGTCCAGGTGTCGTCGATCCGCTCCGTCATCGCCGCCTCGGACAGGCCGTCGAGCGCCTCGTCGAGCCGGTGGCGCCCGGTCGCGATCGCCTGGAGCAGGGTCGTCCGGTTCATGCCCGCATCGTCGCGGGCATCCCCGTCAGATCGTGTCAGGTTTCTCGCCCCCGCCGCGGCGATCCCCGGTCCGTTCGAACGCGATCCCGACAACCAGCTCGAGCGTTCCTCCGGGAGGCACGAGGGCCAGACCGCCGGATTCGCCTCGAGCGAGCCGGCCGAGCCCGTCGGGGGAGTGGGTCTGCGGCTCGACCGCCACGGCGTCGGCGAACAGGCTCGCCGCCGTCACGAACCGGGTCGGGGCCGCGATCGCGAACGTCGCCCGGATGCCGGTGACGGGCCACTCGAGGACGATCGGCGGGTCGGTCAGCTCGGCCCAGGTGGCATCGAGCCCATCGGGCATCGACTCGAGGCGGCGCCGGTCGTGACGTCCGCTGACCGGCACGGGCAAGGCCACGGTCGCAAGGTTGTCGGGGTGGACGGCACGGGCGGCGATCGCGACGTGGACCGGCGTCCGGAACCAGGGGTGGAAGCCGAGGCCGCCCGGCATCGGGTCGTCGGCGTGGTTCGTCAGGCGGAGCGCCAGCTCGAGCCGGGCGCCGACGATCCGGATCCGCTGTTCGACCTCGTACGGCCAGGGCCAGCCGTCGCCACCGCCGGCGAGTTGGAACGTCGCTCGATCGTCGGCCGCATCGGTGACCGCCCACGGCCGGCGCGAGACCTGGCCGTGGATCGCGGTCCCGTCGGGGAAGCTTGCCGGAAGATCGACCGTTCGGCCGGCGGCGACCGAGCGCCCGGCCGGTACCCGATTGCACCACGGGGCCATCGGGTAGCTGCCGGAGGAGTAGGAATCGTCGAGATGAGGCCGGAGATCGTCGGGCGTCCGGAGGAGATCGTGACCGAAGGCACGCAGGCGGTGGAGGCGGGCGCCGATCGCCGGCACGACCTCGACCTCGACCGGTCCGCCCGCCAGCTCGAGCAGGTCGCCGCCTCCGCTCACGAGGCTTCGACCATCGTCATCGCCCGGTCCGGGCGCAGGAGGAACGGCGGCAGATAGGCCGGCAGGTTCGAGAACGGCAGGACATCCGGGTGGAGCTCGATCCCGAGGGTCTCGGCCATGAACCGGCGGCGGGCCGAGATCCGCGCCCAGGCGTCCGGATATCCCGCGGCGAATGCCTCGCGCAGGTCCGCGTCCGCGAGGGCGATCCCGTCCTCGATGTTCGTCGTGAAGTACGGCCCGCCAGTTGCCGGGATGATGTCGACCTGGAAGGCCATCCCTGATCGAAGCGGGATCGTGGAGCCGGCGGCGATCGGCGAGTTCACCCACTCGTCGAGGTGGATCTGGTGGCCCGGGTTCAGGAAGATCCCGAAGAACGGGTCGCCGAGACCGGCATCCACGATCGCGTGGAGCTCGCCGCCGGTGACGCCCACGCGGAGTGCTCGATACCACGCGGCGACCGTGGCGAAGTACGGTCCCACGAGACGATCCACGTAGTCCCGGATGTCCGGCGTCAGCTCCGTCGCGTCCTCGACAACGAAGCCCGCCCGGCAGCTCAGGGCACCAGATCCCGAACGCCACCGTGAACCGATCGCCGCGCTCGATGACCCGGTCGCCCGGACTGAGCAGCCCCAACGTTGCCCGCGGGCCGCTGGCCAGCATCAGGTGACACGACAGCGGCGAGCCGTTCCAATCGAGGAGCCGGACCGCCTCGCGCTCGGTCATCCCGGGCAGGAGTCCCTCGAGCAGACTGCGGACGCCATTCGAGGTCTGGGTGGCGGCCCACTCGAACACCGCCAGCTGGTCTGCGTCATTGATCACCCGCAGCCCGTCGGCCGGATCGATCAGGAGGTCGGACGCGTTCTCCACCGGCACGTCCGGTCCGACCAGGAGCCGAACGGCATCCACGAGGAATGCCGGCGCCTCGATCGCCGCCGGATCGGCATATGTCTTCCAGGCGACGACGCCCACCCGCGTGGCGCGGCCGATCCCCTCCTCGGACAGGATCTCCGTCAGCGGCCGTGACCGGTCGCGCGGCTGGCCCGGCAGGCTCAGGTCCTGGAACCGATGCCGGCGCATCGTGAGCGGCGCCGCCCCGGCCGTGCCCCAGCACTCGTTGCCGACGAGAATCGCCGGATCGTCGTCCGACCCGACGATCAGGATCGCCTCCTCGAAGCGCGGATCGAAGCCGGTTAGGAACGAGATACCGGCGCTGTGCTCGCGGTCCGCCCACACGACGAGCCGGTCGTAGCCGCGCACAGCCATGCGCTCCCGGAGGCGGGCGATCCGGGCCGGGTACGCAGCGGCGGGCAGCTCCGGTCGGATGTCCGGCGCCCCGAACGAGGGCGGGAGTCCGATCTCGGCGAGGCGCGGCGCGAGCGCGGTCATCCGGGAGGTCCTTCGTCAGCCGGCGGGTGGCAACCACGGTCGGGCGTCGCCGCGCGCCCGGTCGAGATCGATGAACTGGTCCGCGCCGGCCTTCAGCCACGGGCCCTGCTCGCCGTCGGGCCAGATCACGCGGACGTCCGCGTGGGTCGCCGGCCCGAGCCCGACATGGATCCGACCGAGCTGGCCGCCCGCATGACCGCCACCGACGGTCAGCTCGCGCCGGACCATCGTGGCGCCGGCCCGGACCTCGAGCCACGCCCCGATCGCATCACGGTTCGGGCCGGGCTGGGTGACGCGCACCTCCAGCCAGTGGCCCATCGGGACGGGCGCCGCCGCATCGCCCGAGCCGACGTTCCGCCAGATCCGGACCGGCGAACCGAGGTGGACTTCGACGAGGTCGAGCCGGCCGTCGAGATTGAAATCGACCAGGGCGGCGCCCCGGCCGCGCTCGAAGTCGAGGATCCCCGCCTCCTCGGCTCCCTCGATGAACGTCCCATCCGCCCGCCCCAGCAGGAGGTTGCTCGGG
>JANLYK010000372.1:0-2456 GCA_031365595.1 Chloroflexota bacterium
CGCCGCCGTGCGGGCCGCGATCTCGATCCCGCTCGCGGTCAAGTTCAGCCCGTACTACTCGACGTTCGCCCATCACGCGGCAGCGGCCGTGGCCGTGGGAGCCGACGGCCTCGTTCTGTTCAACCGCTTCTACCAGCCCGATCTCGACCTCGAGACGCTCGATGTCGTGCCGCGACTGGACCTGAGCGAGGCCTGGGAGCTGCGCCTGCCCGTCCGTTGGATCGCGATCCTCCGACCCCAGCTGGGACCGGACGTGTCGCTGGCCGCGACGTCGGGAATCCGGGCGGGGACGGATGCGTTGAAGGCGCTCCTCGTCGGGGCCGACGTGGCGATGATGACCTCGGCGATCCTGCGTCACGGGCCGGAGAGTGTCACGCGGGTCGAGGCCGAGATGCGCGCCTGGATGACGGAGCACGAGTACGACTCGGTCGTTCAGCTCCGGGGCAGCGCGTCGTCGGCGACAGCGGCCAACCCGTCGGCGTTCGAGCGGGCGAACTACCTTGCCACTCTGCGCTCGTGGGTGGCCCCACCCGAGCTCACTGCGGCCGCCCCCGAGCGCTGACGCACGGCGCGTGCGTGCGTCCGACGTTCGTGTTGCTCGAGCACCACAAGTGACGAACGGACGGCCCGGAATCTCGGGCTACCGGCACCCCGGGCGTCACATGTTGCTCGCCACGCCACACTGGACAGCGGAACCGTTCGAACGCGACCCAACCCGGGCCGTCAGACGCTGCTTGTAGTGCTGACCGCAACAGGGAGGCGGCGTGGCGCATGTCAGCCCGCGGCGGCCGTTGCCTCGACCGGGTCAGCGGGGAAGGCACCTGCCGTGTCGTGTCAGATCGGGGCTCTCAGTCGCGACCGACGCTCACGGCAAGGGCCCATGGTTCGAGGCCGTGGACCTCGGAGAACGTGCGCACGACGAGGCGAGCGATGGACACCGGGTCCCAGTCAGAGAATTTCCATGTCTGGGTCCAGTTTCCGTGGTCGAGGGCCGAATCGACGGGCTGTCGCCAACCGAGCCCCGGCAACATCGATCGCATCGTCGGTCCCATCTGGTACGCGTACAACTTGGAGAGGTTGCCCTCGCCGACCGCTTCGCCCACGACCCCTTCCGGGCCTGACGCGAACTGCACGTAGATTCCTGTCTCGGGGGCTTCGATGACGACCGTTGCGTTCGGTCCGGTGCTGATCGACGTGAGAGCGGTCGCCACTCGGTCGAGCGCCTCGGCGCGCGACGGGCGTCCTCTTGCCGATGGTCGATCCCGTTTCCAATCGACATCGACTTGATCGAGGGAGTTGGTCTCGTGGCGCCAGATCCGAGGATGCGCGGAACCATCGAGCATCAAGTAGTCGCCATCGCCGTTCTCAGCCACCGCGATCAGGCCCGGCATCAGGACACCTGCCAGCCCCTCGTAGAGCGCGGACGTCTCGCGGGCGATGTGCCCGGACGAGCGCGCGGCGCTTCGCTTCGTGGTGGGATCCCACACCGGGAACAGCGTCCACTCCTCATCGCCGACGAACAACGAGCCACCGTTCGAGACGAGGAGGCGCTCGCGCAGTCCCGATGGGAAGACGCGTCCGACGCGCTCCTGCTCCTGATCGATCTGCGCGACCTGCGCCGGGAAGGGCACCGGAGCCTCCTCTACCACGGTCCTGGCCGCGAACCGTCGTCATCCGGGACGACACCCAACCATCGGGGATTGTTGCCTATCTGACACGCGAGCTCTAGACCGGCGAGGCCTACCGGTCAGTTGCAGTCGGTGACGCCCCACGACTCGACGGCGCGCGGCCAGCGTTCCACGATCCCGGCGCGGACGACGTAGACGGCGGCGTCCTGCTCGGAGGCGCTTGTCCAGAGATCGATGTTGCCGTTCGTCCAGCCGGTCGCGACGGCATCGGGCGGCATCGCGGCTCTGCCGTCCCAGGGCGCGGTGAGCCAGTCGTTCGCGAGCGCCTCGCCGTCGGGATCGCGCATGTACTCCCAGCGCACCAACGGATCGAGCGGAGCGCCGACCGGCCGCCCGATCGACAGGACCGCGATCTTGCCGCGATCGCAGGGGAACCGGGCAAAGAAGTAGAGCTGCTTGGGGACCCGGATCCGACGGCCGGCGCCGCTCTCGTCGCACCAGCGCCGTCTCGGCTCGCCCCGGTTGATGTCGAGCGCGGGTCCGGCGTCGTCGTCGAACGGGGCCCCGGGCAGGTCGCGCCGGAAGTTGGAGCACGGGAGGCCCGCGAGTGGCGCGGGCGGGAGACGCGTCCACGCCAGCTGCTCCGGACTGACCTGGCCGACGCGATCCGCGCGCCAGCGATGGCCATCGAACTGGAGCGTGACCTGCATCCCGAAGCGCTGGACGGTCGTGGAGACCTGGACGTCACCGCCGGCGACGCGATCCGTCAGCCGGGCGCCCGGCAGGAGGTCGAAGATCAGGTCGAGCGGAACGGTGGGCGGACGGCGC
>JANLYK010000388.1:0-2487 GCA_031365595.1 Chloroflexota bacterium
GGGCCAGACGGACCCGGCCACCCACCAGCTCTACAACTGGACCGACGGCACCGTCGGCGGGTTCCTCCTCGTCGCGCTCGTCGGGATCGCGCTCTTCATCTGGGCCGAGTCGCGGGCGAAGGAGCCGATCGTCCCGCTCCACCTGTTCCGCAACCGGACCTACGCGGCCTCGATGGTCGCGACGTTCTTCGCGGCATTCGCGTTCTTCGGGGCGATCATCTTCCTGCCGCGCTGGTTCCAGATCGTCCAGGGGTATACGCCGACGTTCTCCGGCCTGGCTGCGCTACCGCTGATGGTCGGGCTCATCGGCAGCTCGATCGGGTCCGGCCTGATCGTCGCCCGGACCGGCAAGTACAAGTGGCTGACGGTCGGCGCGATCGTCCTCATGGGCATCTCGACGATCCTGATGACCCAGCTCCGGGCGGACACCCCCGTGCCGATCGTCTGGGTCTGGATGTTCATCGCCGGCCTCGGCGTCGGACCGACGTTCGCGGTGTTCACCCTGATCGTCCAGAACGCGGTGCCGTTCAACCTGCTCGGCGTCGCGACCTCGAACCTGACGTTCTTCCGCCAGATCGGCGGCACGGTCGCCCTCGCGATCGTCGGCACGATCTTCAGCAGCTCCCTGCTCGAGGAGATCGGTCCGCAGCTGACCGCCGCCGGCACGCCGCAGCAGCTGGTCGACGGCTTCACGGCCGGGATCAACAGCGGCCAGATCGACTTCCAGGGCCTGACCGGTACGGGCGACCTCGGCCAGGCGATCCTGGCCAACGCCGGACCGGCCGCACCCACGATCGAGCCGTACATCTCGAACATCGTGGCGGGCATCCACCAGGCGTTCAGCCTCGGGGTGGCCAACACGTTCTGGGTCGGCGTCGCGGCCGCGATCGTGGCCGCGCTCGCCGCGTCGATGATGCAGCAGCTGTCGCTCCGGAGCCGGAACCCGGCCCCGGCGGCTGCGGCTGCGGCGGCCGAAGCGTCGACGCCGAAGGAGACCGGCCGACCGGCCCTTCCCGCCGCCGACTGACCCGCCAACGTGCACGCTCGGACCCCGGCCTCCTTCGAGTGGTCGGGGTCCTGCCGTGTTCCGGGGTAGGATCGGGGCGATGACGATCGACGGCCCGAGCTTCCCGATCCCAGCGGCGTTCCCGGTCGAGCTGGCGGCGCCCGGGACCGCCGACGCCGAGTTCGTCGATGGCGGGTCGCTGGCCGATACGCCCGAGGGCGCCATGCGCCGGATCAGTCATGGCGACCTCGATGTCCTGATCGCCCACACCCCGGCCGGCATCGTGGCCGTCGACGACCGCTGTCCGCACATGGCGGCGCCCCTGTCGATCGGCGTCCTCGAGGGCTGCGTGGTCGACTGCCCGCTCCACGAGGGGCGGTTCGACCTGTGCTCAGGCGACCCGGTCCAGATGCCGACGACCGGTTGCATCGATCCCGAGGGGGCGTACGTTCCGACCTGGTCGCCGGCCGGCAAGGACCCGAAGACCGATCCACCCGGCAAGAAGGCCGAGGCTCGCCGGCTGACCCGCGTCCGCCGCCTGCGCTACTACCCGGTGAGGATCGTGGACGGCCGGATCGAGGTCGCGCTGCCGGTCTGAGGTCCCGAGCCACCGATGCCCCCGTCGCTCACCCGATGAGCGTATGTGACACGGTTTCGGTCGTCGGAGCCCCGCTCGCCCTGATTCATGCGCGATCTGGCACGTTTCGCTCACTCGGTGAGGATCCGGACCTGGTTCTGGGGCGAGACACCCGCGACTCGTCGCGTACAACCGTGGGGTGAGGATTCCATCCCGATCGACGCCCGCTCGACGCCCGCTCGACTCGTCCCATGTACACGTCCGGCGTGCATCGGCAGCCTTCGCGAACGCCCGGCAGCCGAAAACGCCTGGCACGCGGGCACGAACGCCGAACCTAGCGGAGCTCGTCCTGGATCGCGATGTCTTCGGGATGGGCCTTTGCCACATAGGCCGCGATGATCTCGCAGACCTCGTCGGGGTCGTCGGTCAGCTTCAACAAGTCGAGATCCGCCTCGGACACCACGCCGGCCGGCACCTGGACGTTGCGCATCCAGTCGAGCATCCCCTGCCAGTACGCCATGCCGACGAGGACCACCGGGAAGTCGCGGATCTTGCCCGTCTGGATCAGGGTCAGGCTCTCGAACAGTTCGTCGAGCGTGCCGAAGCCGCCGGGCAGGATCACGAACGCGTCGGCGTACTTGACGAACATCGTCTTGCGCGCGAAAAAGTACTTGAACTCGACCCCGAGATCGACGTACGCGTTGACGCCCTGCTCATGGGGCAGCTCGATGTTGCAGCCGACCGACAGGCCGCCGCCCTCCTGGCAGCCGCGGTTTGCCGCCTCCATGATCCCCGGGCCGCCACCCGTGATGATCGCGAAGCCCCGTTGCGCGAGTCCGTTGGCGATGCCCCGGGCGAGCTCGTAATCGGGCGACTCCGGCTTCGCGCGCGCCGAGCCGAAGAT
>JANLYK010000396.1:0-5006 GCA_031365595.1 Chloroflexota bacterium
CAGGGCTGAGCGCAGGGCGGCAACGACCGGACCGACACGGGCGATCTCCACGTCGTCGTCGACATGGTCGTGACCCGGTCGGGTCGACTCGCCGCCGATGTCGAGGATGTCGGCGCCGTCGGCGACCATTTGCCGGCCACGTTCGACCGCGGCGGCGGCCGGGTCGGAGGCCGTGAGGAGACCGTCGCCCGAGAAGGAGTCGGGGGTCACGTTGAGGATGCCCATGACCCAGGTGCGCGTGCCCCAGGAGAAGAGGCGCGGGCCGATCCGGAGCGGCGCGGGGAGGGGGTGGACGAACGGGTCGCCCAGCGGGTCGGTCGTCATTGCGGTCGATTGTCGCCCGGATCGGCTGCGGGCGGCTCCGGGGTCACGGCCGGAGGAGCGGGGTCGCGCAGGACGGGATCGTCGATGAGCCGGGCCCGGACCGCACCGACCAGGTAGAGGGAGCCCGCGACGACGAGCGGTCCCGGGGGGCCGGCCATGATCCCATCGAGCGCCGCGGCGAGGTCCGGCTCCGCTTCCACGCTGCGCGCACTCGTTGAGCTCGGAGGGCGCGCCGTGCGCTGCCAGATGGCCGCAAGCTCGTCGGCCGTCATCGCCCGCGGCGCATTGATCGCGGTCGCCACGATCCGGGCGTGCGCCAGCTCGAGGGACCGCCCGAGCGCCGCGACGACGCCGTCGACGTCCTTGTCGGCCATCGACGCCGTGAGGAGCGTCAGGCGACCGGTGCCCAGGAACGGCCGGAGCTCGTCGAGGGCGGCGGCGAGCGCGGCGGCGCCGGCCGGGTTGTGTGCGCCGTCAAGGAGGACGTCGCGACCGTCGACCGTCAGCAGCTCGAGGCGGCCGGGCCAGCGGGCGTCGGCGTAGCCGCGGCGCCGGGCTTCGTCCGGTACGGTCGCGATCCCGGCGGCATCGAGCGCGTCGAGCAGCGCGTGGGCGACCGCCACGTTGGCCGCCTGGTGCCGGCCGCGCAGCCCGACCCGCGTCGCACCGAGCCGGGGCAGCTCGACGACGAGCCCGTCGCGATCGACGGCAAGGACCGGTGCGGGGTCGGCGATCGTGAGCGGGACGCTCAGTCGGGCCGCACGGCGGCGGACGATCGCGAGCGCGTCGCCGGTGGTCCCGGTCACCGCCCGATCCCCGCGTTCGATGATCGCCGCCTTCTCCCGGGCGATGTGCGCGATCGTCGGGCCGAGGCGGTCCATGTGATCGAGGTCGACGTTCGTGATCGCCGCGACGCCCCCGTCCCAGGCGTGGGTCGCGTCGAGGCGCCCGCCGAGCCCGACCTCGACGAGGGCCAGATCGACTCGCTCGGCCGCGAACCACGAGAAGACGACCGCGGTCAGAAGCTCGAACTCGGTCGGATCGCCGAGCCGCCGCGGGAGCCGGTCCGCGGCCGCGATGGCGCGTCCGACCAGGTCCGCGAACGTGCCCGCGTCGACGGGCCGGCCCGCGATCTGGAGCCGTTCGCGATACGACACGAGATGTGGCTTGGGCGTCTCGCCGGCGCGCAGACCGGCGGCCCGGATCGCCGATCCGGCGAGGGCCAGCACGCTGCCCTTGCCATTCGTGCCCGCGACGAGCGCGCCGCGGATCCCGAGCTGCGGATCGCCGAGCTCGCGGAGCAGAGCCCGCGTCCGCCCGAGGCCCAGCCGGATCCCGAATCGACCGCGGTCGGCCAGCGCGGCGAGGGCGGCGTGATAGGCCTCCCCGACCGGATCCTCGTTCACTCGCGCGTCAGGTCGTCCTCGTAGAAGACGCACTGGTTGAAGCGCGGCGTCAGGCAGACGTCGTTGATGTAACCCTGCTCCATGTGGACGCCGCCCCGGAGCTGGCAGCGCGAGACGTTCGCGTCCTGGCGGATGAGCGCCTTGAGCAGATGTGGCGCCTGGATCGGGATGGCGCCGCGCGAGCCGGTCATGTAGAAGTGCGGGCAGACGTTTCTCCGCAGGTTCGGCAGCCCGAACCCGCCTCGGCTCGGCGGCATCGCCGGCAGGGGCGATCGGACGGCAGCGCCGGGTCGGGCGGGAAACGCGGTCCGGATCGGCATCGGCTGGCGCGTTGCCGGCGAGGCCGGGGCAGTCGCCTCGGCGCTGGGCCGGGACGCGGACGAACCCCCGGAGGCGCGCCGATCGGGGTACGGCTGGCGCTCGTCGGCCGGCGGGGCGGGCCGGGAGACCCGGGCGATCGGACCCACGCCGAACGCGGGCCGACCGATCGGACCCGTTGGACGATCGCGCTTCGGATCTCGTGCCTGCATCCATCCCTCGAGGCGGCGCGTGACCAGGAGGGCCGTCGCGCGCCGGACCGCGCAAGACTACATCGCTCCGACCCGCAACGACATCCGGTCGCGCTCGCGCGCCGACGCATGCGACAATCGATGCCGATGACGACACGGCGAGGTGGGCGACCGCCGCAGGTTCGGCCGCGGCCTCCGTCGACAGGACGGCCCGCACCGGTCAAGGTCCGCCCCCGACCACCCGCACCCGGACGACTTGCCGGGCACCGGCGCGTCGAGCGCGGACCGGGAATCGCCCTCCCCTTCCGACTGCTGATGGTCCTCGCGGTCGTCGCGCTCGGCGGTGGCGTGCTCCTCGTCGCATCCGGCGGGCTCGGGCGAGCCGCAGCGGCCCTCGGATCGACATTCGGCGGCTTCGTCGGCGACCTGACCTCCACGCCGGTCCCCAGCGATCCGCCGGTCATCGTGTCGAGCGCGCCGACCCTCGAGGCGCCGGCCGAGCCGTACACGAACCAGTCCGCGATCGATCTCATCGGGACGGTCCCGGCCGCGGTCGTCGGGGCCGCCGACACCGTCGTCCGGATCTACGTCGCGATCGGCGAGGGCGAGCCGGGCATCGTCACCGAGATCCCGATCGGGTCGACCCAGCGGTTCGTCGCCCCCGGCATCACCCTGAGCCCGGGCACGAACACGTTCAGTGCCACGATCGTCGGCCCGACAGATCTCGAGTCCGAGTCGTCCGCGACGATTGCCTATGTTCTCGACACGGCCAAGCCCAAGGTCACGATCAGCTCGCCGCGCAACAACGCGGTCGTCAACTCGCGGACCGTCAAGGTGGTCGGGCTGACCCAGGCGCGGAGCGCGTTGAGCGCCCACAACCTGACGACCAATGCCACGGTCACGGGTGCCGCCGACGGCAAGGGCGCCTTCAGCCTGGTCGTGCCGATCGGAACCGGGATCAACAAGATCGAGCTCAGCTCGATCGATCCGGCGGGCAACGTGAACGCGGCGACGGTGTCGGTCCGGCGCGGGACCGGAGCGCTGACCGCGAACGTGAGCGCCTCGTTCTACCAGGTCAAGGTCTCCAAGCTGCCCGAGCCGGTGACGATTGCCGTGAAGGTCAACGATCCCGATGGCAATCCTCTCGCCGGTGCCTCGGTGACGTTCACGATCACGGTGCCGGGCGTGCCGCCGATCGCGTCGTCAGCCCTGACGACCTCGAGCGCAGGAACGGCCTCGTTCCCCACGTCGATCCCGAGGGGCGCCACGGCCGACCGCCAGATCTCGATCACCGCGATCGTGACGACGACCGAGTACGGCGATGTCACGGATCGGACGGTCATCAGCCTCCTGAAGTAGATCGCCTGTTCGCGAGCCGCGCGATTCGACGTGACAGGGCGACCGAACGCAGCTACCATCCGGCCATGCCGTCGTGGCGATGCCCGCACTGCTCGACTCCTCAGGCGGAGGCGTCACGCTGCTGGGTCTGCCACCGCTCCTCGACCAGCTGCGGGACGTGCCGCAACTTCCGCGGGTCCGTGGCTGCACGGTTCGGTTTCTGCGGCCTGGACCGCCACCGGCTGCCGCTCAATGGCGACGAGGTCCGCGCGTGCTGGGAGGACGGGGCCGTCCCGATCCCACCTGATCCGGCGATGCCCGGGCTGCTCGACCTGCTGACGGTCCGAGCCCTGGGCGACCCGCTGGACGACCGGGTCGACATTGGCCAGCCTGCCGGGGAGTCCAGCCGGCGGAGACCGGCACCGAACCGGACCGGCGCGGGGCGACTGTGGGTCGAGGTCGAGGTCTAGCGACGATGGCCGGCTCGGCCGCCAGGCACGCGCCCGCCCGGCACGCGGCCGATCGCCACGACGTGATCCGCGTGCAGGGCGCTCGCGTGAACAACCTCAAGGACATCAGCATCGAGATCCCGAAGCGCCGCCTGACGGTCTTCACGGGGGTCTCGGGCTCGGGCAAGAGCTCGCTGGTGTTCGGCACGATCGCCGCCGAGTCCCAGCGGATGATCAACGAGACGTACAGCGCGTTCGTCCAGGGCTTCATGCCGACCCTCGCCCGGCCGGACGTCGACGTCCTCGACGGGCTGACGACCGCGATCATCGTCGACCAGGAGCGGATGGGCGCCAACGTCCGCTCGACCGTGGGCACCGCGACCGACGCCAACGCGATGCTCCGGATCCTCTTCAGCCGGCTCGGCCAGCCTCACGTCGGGTCGCCCCAGGCGTTCTCGTTCAACATCCCCTCGGTCCGTGGGAGCGGCGCGATCACGATCGACCGGGGCACGGACAAGCCGAAGACAGAGAGCCGGACATTCACCCTGACCGGCGGCATGTGCCCGCGCTGCGAGGGCATGGGCACGGTCTCGGACATCGACCTCAGCCAGCTCTACGACGACACGAAGTCGATCGCCGAAGGGGCGATCACGATCCCCGGCTACAAGGTCGACAGCTGGTGGACCGTCGGGATCTTCACCGCCTCGGGGTTCATCGATCCGAACAAGCCGATCCGCGAGTACACCAAGCAGGAGCTCGACGACTTCCTCTACAAGGAGCCGACGAAGGTCAAGGTCAACGGCGTGAACCTGACCTACGAAGGCCTCGTTCCGAAGATTCAGAAGTCGTTCCTGTCCAAGGACCCCGACGGGCTGCAGCCCCACATCCGGGCGTTCGTCGATCGGGCGGCCACATTCAGTGCTTGTCCGGAGTGCGGAGGCACGCGCCTCAGCGCGGGCGCGCGCTCCTCGAAGATCGAC